>JBBSQT010000323.1:0-2826 GCA_038243775.1 Actinomycetales bacterium
ACGGCAGACTGCTTGATGTTTGCAGCACGTGCCGAGAGCAGTGCCTCGTGCCGGTGCGGGCCCGGTGCCACGGCACTGGAATTGGCCCGGGACAGGGCGTCGACTGCTTCTTCGGACAAATTTTCGGCGGCGGCGTTGGCGCCATAAGCTGAAGTGTTCACGTGCTCAGGATATAACCATTGTTGCTAAATAAGCATCAAATGTTTTCAATGAGTGTTACTTCAAGCTCAGCGCCTCAGCCATCGGCTGCCCGTTGATCATGACGTCAATCGGGACTCCGGCGGCTTGTTGGGCCGTCAATAGAAGTTGCAGCTGTGCCCGCGGATTGTCACACTCGCCGCCCAGTTTCAGGGTGCCTTCCAGGTTCGCGACGATGGGGCTGGTTGACCTGTCGACCGATGCCACGGTGAGGTTCGACTGCCACAGTGCATTCAACAGTCCCGACTCGCCAACTTCCATTTCATGGTTTTCCAACAGCGTCCGCAATGCGCCTTCAACAGGATCGGTGAAACTGATGGTTGGGCTGGTCGCTGCAACGAGGCTGTCGCCGCAGCCACCGATCGGCCCCGATGTTCCGTCGTCGCCTACGGCAACGTAAAAGGTTGTGACCGAAGCGTTCGTGGGAAGTACGGTGGGTCCCGCTTCTGCCGTGGGGGTGTCGCCGCTGGAGGGGGTGGTTTCCGCCGGAGTTCCAGCGGTCTCTGCCGCAATGCTGGCTGATACTGCCGCCGGCATGGTGGTCGTGGGCTCCGACCCGAGGCCTTCCGCGGGCCCACATGCGGCCAACGCCAGTGCCATGCCGGCCAGAAGTGCCAGTTCTGATGCTTTTGCCATGACCTTGCTCCTTGCATTAGTACCGCATGCTGTGTGAATCGTGCTGCATGCCTTGCGCCGTACGGCAGGCCGGATTGGGCTGCGCTTCATACATTCAACGTACGTGGGCGCTGCCGACTTCAACAGGGTTCGCGGACAAAGGGGACGAAACTGTAATGGGATCGCGGGCAGATCACGGCCCCGAAGCCAGGTCACGAACAAGCGCGCAGGCCATGGTTGCACGCGCAGCACTGCACTACTGTAGCGGGAACTCTCGCCCATCTTCTGGGGCGACTGGTGCGCTGCCCAGAAGACTGCGGGTGAGGGATTCGCCGTCGGCCATCAACTGGGCAACGGCAGCCTGAAGGTGCCGGTCGCCGGGCGTTTCCTGTGCCAGGCTGGCCGCCAAAACCGCGCGCCTGACAAGTTCCTTGGCGAACGACGCCGTTGTCCCGGCGGTCTGTGCCGCTGCCGCCGCAGCCGCCGATTCGGAGAAGGTCAAATCCGCGGAATAGAGACGCAGCAGTGCGGCCCGTTCGTGTGTGGAGGGCAGCGGGATCTCCATGGCCAGGTCAACGCGGCCGGGCCGCTGCGCCAGGGCGCGCTCGAGCATGTCGACGCGGTTTGTGGTGAGCACAAAGGCCACGTCGGCGTCGTTGTCCAGGCCGTCCATGGCATCCAGAACCTCAAACAGCAGGGGCTGCGGGCCGTAGCTAAAGCTCCTGTCCTCTGCGATGAGGTCGCAATCCTCCAACACAACTATGGACGGGGCCAGCGCCCGGGCCATCTTGGCTGCCTCCGAAATGCGGGCAAGCGAGGCGCCTGAGAGGAGGATCGCCGTCGTGCCCTGGCTGCGGCCCAGAAGGTAACGGACGGTGTGAGTCTTGCCTGTTCCCGGGGGGCCGTACAGGAGGAGGCCGCGTTTGAGATGCTGGCCGTGGCGCGCCAAATCGGCTGCATGCCGGCCGATCCCCAGGGTGTGCGCTTCGACCCGTGCCAAGACGCCGTCGGGAAGTATGACGTCGCTGCCGGCGAGTTCCGGGCGCGCATGGAAGGTAATCCCGCCCACACTGGAGCCGTAGTCGCTCGCCGTCAGGGAGATGACCTGGCCCTTGAAGACGCTTCGGCTTTCCATGCCTTGGCGCAGTTCAGCCAGCAGGGCGGCGGCTGTTCCGGGATCCGCCGTGAGAACTTCCAAGCTGGCTTCCTGGCGCCCGTATTGCGGATTGGCTGATCGCTGGAGCACCGCGACAGGGGTGCCGCCAAAGCTGCACAGCCACAACCCCAGTGACACCACCTGGCGCTGCTCTGACGGGCCAATGGGGACGTTGCTGTAATCGGGCTGGGACAGCGGGAAGTTCGCATAGCTGAGGGACTGCTGGATCATGTCGCTGAAGGACATGTGGCCCCGCTGGTCCCCGCCGATGCCCAGCAGTCGGCTGTTGGGGCCAGCTGCCGCCATTTCAGCCAGGAGGATGTCCACGTCGACGAGCCGGTGGGCCGGGATCGCCTCCACCACCACGGACAAGGATTCCGCGGGAACTCCCAAATGTGACTTCAGCTCCTCAAGGAACCGGTACCCGTCAGGAACTACGGAGGCTTGCTTCTGCGCCAAGGCAACCAAGGTGCTGAAGTCGGTGACAAATTTCCCCACGGCGTTGTCCATGGGCCGACACTAGCAGACGTGTTCCCGGGTGTCCCGGGGTCCGGCGCCTGGTCGGCTTGGCCGGCCGGGTTCGGCTATTTCCCAGCGTCCTGCGCCACGCTCTTCTGCCGCGCCAGCCAATCAACGATGTCCTGCCGGCGGATGCGCCGGTGGGATCCCCGGTATTGCACGGAAATCTCGCCGCGGTCGGTCAGGTTGCGCAGGAAGGTGTGGGAAATCCCGGCCAATTCGGCGGCTTGGGAGGTGGTGAGGAGGTCGGCGATGCTGGACACGCCCACGGCGTCCCCGCGTGAGAGGCGCTGCAGGAGGTCCAGCACCGCCCCGCGTGCACGGTTGTCGAGGCGGTG
>JBBSQT010000324.1:0-2823 GCA_038243775.1 Actinomycetales bacterium
CGACGCGTAGGCCTTGATGAAGTCGTTGTGGATGGCGGCGTCGGCGTACTTTTGTGGGTCCAGCACCCACACCAGGACATCCACCTGCCCGGCCAGGCGTTCCGCAATTGCCCTGTTGGCCAACTGGACCGAATCGAAATCGGGCAGGTCAAGCAGGACGAGCCCGCCGCCGTCGTCCGCCAGACCGGGAACGGCAGAGCCCTCCCGCCGGTCCGTGATCCCCAGCCAGTCCAGCAGCGGCGCACTGCCGCCGGCGCCCCACACCATGGCGAGGGGCTCGCTCGTGGTGGGGCGGCGGACGGCCACCTTGGCCGCGTCCGTGCCGGCGACCGCGTTGAAGAGCGAGGACTTGCCGCTGCCCGTCGCCCCGAAAAAACCCACGACGGTGTGCTCGGCGCTCAGGGACCGGCGCTCCGTGGCCCGTTCGAGGACATCGTAAACGTCCTGCAGGGCGGCGTCATCGAGCCTGCCCGCGCCCAGTTCGCGGGCGTCGTTGAGTGCGGCGAGCTGGCGGTCCAGCGCGGAATCGTCGCGAACCTGGCGGTGCCGGCTCATGCTGGTCCTCCGTGCGTGCCGAGTTCGGCGAGTTGCACGGCGAGGCCCTCAAGGCGTTGCGCGTTCGCCGCGTCCGGTGGAAGCCGATCCAGGAACCGGCGCTGCTGGCGTTCCAGGAGGCTGGCGGTGCGGAGGTCGAGTCCGTTCTTGGCTTCCTTGGCCAGTCGGCGCACGGCGTCCTCGCCGAAGATCGCCTCGAGCAGCTTTTGGCCGACGACGGCGGTGCCGCCCGCGATGCCGACCTCGGCTCCCGTCAGTCCCCCGGTGAGGGAGAACACGACGACCATGAGGACCACGCCGAGACCGTTGACGCCGAACGAGAGCCAGCGTGCCTGCGAACGCCTGTCACCGCCTTCGGAGCGGATGAGGGCCAGGACGCCCCCCTGCCAGGCCCTGATTTCCGCGGCCACTTCCGCCGGGAAGTCCGCTGTGGTGCCGGAGAGGTCATCCAGGCCCAGGAGCTGGCGGCCGGCCGGGTCGGAGCGCCAGCGCTGGTCCGCATCCTCGGCGGCGCGGGCGGCCTGGTCAATGATGACGGCCTGCAGCCCGGTTTCAATGGCTGTCTCGACCTTGATGGCCGGCGGTGGCTGGCCCTTGAAGAACGCACCGATCCTGTCACGGACGCGGCCGATGTTGCTTTCCAGGGCCCTAAAAAATTCGCCTGTGCCAACAAAGTCCTGCCAGCGGGCCAGGACCTCCCCGCGCAGGAGCGTTCCGTCGCTCGTGGCCAGGCTGATCTTCGTCGCGGCGTCGGCGAAGGCGGAGCGGACGTCACCGCCCAACTGGTGTCCGGCGTCGTGCTGGTCTTGGACGGCCTGGGCCAGCGTGGTCAGGCGCCCGCCCAGCGAGCGGACGGTGCCGTTGAGCGTGCGGCGGACAATGTCGGCACGGCCGGCGGCATCCTCGCCGAGGTTGGCCAGCCAGGCGTTGATGGGGGCGACGGTCTGCGGCGGGAGCATGCCCAGCGTGTCCAGCTCCGTCTCGGGAATCAGGAACAGCCGGGCGCCGCCCAGGCCCTCGCGGTTGAGCATGGCGTGCAGGTCCGCGCCGATTTCCTGCTCCGCGCCGGCGGGGACGCGGTCCAGGACCACGGCGACGGTGATGTCCCGGGATGCGGCATCGAGCAGGAGCTTCCACGGGACGGCATCGGCGTAGCGATTGGCGGTGGTGACAAACAGCCAGAGGTCCGCGGCGGCCAGGAGCTGGCCGGCGAGCTGGCGGTTGTCGTCGGAGATGGAGTCGACGTCGGGCGCGTCAAGGAGCGCCACGCCGTGCGGGACGGCGGGGTCCGCGACGAGGACCAGCGACGTCATGGCGCCGGCATCCGGGGCTGCACCGGCGCGGGAAGCGGGCGTGTTTTCCTTCACGAGCCCGGCTTGGACACGAGCCAGGGTGGGCAGCACCCGGGAGGAGGTGAACCAGTCTGCGTCCTGCGGGTGGTGCAGCAGGATGGGCTGGCGGGTGGTGGGGCGGATGGCGCCGGAGCGTGTGACCGGGTGGCCCACCAGCGCGTTGACGAGGGTTGACTTGCCGGCGCCGGTTG
This sequence comes from Actinomycetales bacterium, assembly GCA_038243775.1. Taxonomy (GTDB): domain Bacteria; phylum Actinomycetota; class Actinomycetes; order Actinomycetales; family Micrococcaceae; genus Specibacter. The sequence goes on from JBBSQT010000324.1 coordinate 2,099, forward strand.
ATCCGCCGACGACTGCGAGAACCGGGGCGTCGAGGCTGCGCCAACGCGGAAGGATGTAGTCGTCCAGCTGGCCGAGGGCACGGCCGGCCGTGGCGCGGGCCTGCTCCGCCGCCGGCAGAGCGAGCGGAAGCTCCAGCGCGGCCAGCTCGGCACGCACTGTTTCCAAGAGTTCGACGGCGGCTTCCTGCTGGGCCGCTGCTTCGGGGCCGCTGGTTCCGGTGCCGCTGGGGTCACTCAAATCGGTGGGGTTCACAGCTTCATCATGCCAGTTGGTTGTGCTGGTCCGGGGCATTTGTGTTGATACCGTTGGCAAATTGTTGTGCTGGGTGTTGTAGCGGGGCTCCCCGCAGTCCGGACTCCTCCCCGGGGTTCGCCACCACCCTCCCCTGCCGCCTCTTCTGCCGCCTCCCCTGCCACCTCCCCTGCCACCTCTTCTGCCACCTCCCCTGCCACCGGCGAGCATCGGCTGCCCATCACGTTATAGGCTCACGGAATGACTTTGGCGCGTTGGGAGCGGGTGGCCGAGTGGCCCCTGATCATCATTTCCATCCTTTTCTTAGCAGCCTATTCGGTGCAGGTGTTGTCCTCCGGGTCATCCGCGACCATTGCCGGATGGTTCATGAGCGCAACGTGGGGATTGTTCCTCGTCGACTATGTGGTGTCCCTGTGGCTGGCTCCGCAACGGTTGAATTGGTTCTTCCGGCACCTGCATGAACTGGCCATCG
>JBBSQT010000325.1:0-2807 GCA_038243775.1 Actinomycetales bacterium
GGGACTGCTCAACCCAATGATTGCCGGCGCGGCCATGGCTGCCAGCTCCGTGCTGGTGGTGGCGAACTCGCTGCGGCTGCGCAGGTTCGGGCGGCAACTCGGGCGGTAACCGGAATCGGGGCGGCAGCCACGCCGTCCAGCGTGAGCGCAGAGAGCAAGAGCGCAAGAGAGCCAGCACAGGAAACACAACACCGGCCACGGCGGTCCTGGTCCGCCGCGGCGGGCCCTGTTTTCTAGTTCCTCGGAGAGGACGTGAACTTGTCCGCCCTTTTGTCCACGGTCTTGTCCGCTGCTTTACCCGCCAGCACGCCCGCTGCGTCTGCAAGCGGCCACCCAGCAGGCAGCTCCCCGGCGTCAACTCCCCCGGCGTCAAGCTCCCCGGTGTCAACTCCCCCGGCGTCAAGCTCCACAGCGCCCAGTTTCCCGGCGTCCAGTTCCAGCACGTAACCGGCCCCGCGCAGGGGGGAACCGCGCAGTTCGTCCAGCCTCACCAGGATCACCCCTCCCATGATGGCCACACCACCGAGCAACTGGATGGTGCGCGGCATTTCGCCCAGCAGCAACCACGCCCAGATGACGGCAAACATGACCTCAAAGAGGGCCACAAACGAGCCAACCTTGGAGCCCAGCCCGCGGGTTGCCACGATCCCCAACAGGTAGGCAAAGACCGTGGTGACGAGCACCAGTCCCAGCACCGGAACCAGCCAATGCACCTGGATGCCGGCAAACACGGGGTTGTTGAAGTTGAAGACCATGGGCAGAATTCCCGCCGCACCCAGTCCCAGGATCATGAGCGCACCCACCGCCATGCCGCCGCCGGCCATGAGAACGGGAGGGACGTCGTCGTCCGCGCGCGCAGACATCACAAAGTACACGGCGGAGCAGACGGCCGCGGCCAGGCCCCACAAGACACCCTCGACGCTCACCTGTTGGCTGCCCGCCAGGTCCAGCACCAGCACCAGCCCGAACATGGCGCAGGCGGCACCCACAATGGTCAGCAGCCGCGGCCGGTGCCGGGTGATGAACCATGCCCAGCCCACCAACAGCACGGGCGAAAGGTACTCCAGCAGCAGCGCCACCCCCACCGACAGGTGCTGGACCGCGTTGAAGTAAAACAGCTGGCACAGCGCAATGGGCACCACGCCGTAGATGGCAATCCGCCCCAGCGACCCCTTCACCACCGCCCAGCGCCGCACCAAGGTGATGACCACCGGAATAAGAAGTACGACGGCGGCACCCCCAATGCGTGCAGCGACGGCCGCCCCGGGGGACCAGCCCACGTCGAAGAGCGACTTGGCGAAGGGGCCGGACAGGGCGAAGCCCGCCGCCGAAACCAGGGCAATCACCAGCGCAGGGGACGCCACGGCCGGGCGCATCCCCGCGGCAGGGGAAATGGAGGAAGTTGTTGGTGTAGTCACGGCAAGTCCAGATGTCAGGAGTGATAGACGATAGGCTCATGACATTACGCTCGAAACTTGTCAGGAGTCAAAATGGTCTTTAGTCATGACACGGAGATGGCGCTGCTGTCGGCCGTCCACTTAATCAACACCGCACCCACCACCGTCGACGGGGACGGCACGGTTTCCGGTTCCGACACGCTGGAATCCATGAACGACCTGGACGCCTTTGTGCTGCAGGAGCAATTCTCCGGATCCCGCGAGCACTCCCTGGCCGAAGTGGCGGCCGTGCGCGAGATGCGCACCGAGCTGCGCAGCATTTTTATCGCCGAGGAGCAGTCCGCAGCCGGCATGGTCAACGACCTGCTGGCCCGGGCCCAAGCCCTTCCGCAACTCGTCAAGCACGACCAGTGGGACTGGCACCTGCACGCCACCGCACCGGCCGCACCCCTGGCCCAGCGGATGGGCGTCGAGGCCGCCATGGCGCTGGCGGACGTGATTCGAGGCAAGGAACTGGCACGGCTGAAGGTGTGCGCCGCGCCGGATTGCTGCGCAGCGGTGATCGACCTGTCCAAGAACCGTTCCCGCAGGTATTGCGATACCGGCAACTGCGGCAACCGTGCCCACGTGGCTGCGTACCGGCGTCGCAAATCCAGCACGAAACAAGTCGAACGTACAGTTAATGGCAGTGTTTGAGCCAAACACTGCCATTAACTGTACGTTCGATTTGAGGGGGCGAGCGGGGCCCCTACTTCATTGTTCCTGCCGACACGGAGCCTTGAAGCTGGCGCTGGAACAGGACGTACATGATCATGACCGGGACAATGACGATGATGGCGGCGGCGAACAAGGCGCCGAAGTCCACCGAATAACCCATCTGTCCTGCATACCTCGCAATTCCCTGTGACAGGACATAATTCTCTTGCTTGGTGTTGATGGCGACCGGGATCAGGTACTGGTTCCACAAGCCCAGGAAGTTGAAGATGGCAACGGAGGCCATTCCGGGCTTGGCCATGGGGAGCATGACTTGGAAAAACGTGCGCCACTCCCCGGCTCCGTCAATCTGCGCAGCTTCGGCGATCTCGTTGGGAAGCGCCTTGAAGAAGGAGAACAGGAAAAAGACGGTGAAGGGCAGCGCGAACGCCACGTACACAATAATCAGGCCCGGCAGCGTGTTCAACAGCCCCAGGTTCTGCAGGATGAAGAACAACGGCACAATGGCCAGGAAGATGGGGAACGTCAGGCCGGCAAGCATCAGGTAGTAGACGGCGCGCGAACCCGGGAACACAAAGCGGGCCAGGACATAGGCGCACATGGCGCCGAGCACCATCACGATGACCAGCGCGAAGCCCACCACGATCACGGTGTTGAAGAAGTAAGTGCCAATGCCGGCAGTGTTCCAAGCGCTGA
>JBBSQT010000326.1:0-2807 GCA_038243775.1 Actinomycetales bacterium
GCCTGCGGAGATGATGGCCCAGGCCGGGTCCTCCGCCGGAGCGCCCAACGTGCTCGCCAAGGCCCACCACGGTTCGGTGTCCAAGGAACAGCGGGCGCTGATCGAGGATGACCTCAAGTCGGGCCGGCTGCGGGCCGTCGTCGCCACCTCCAGTTTGGAGTTGGGCATTGACATGGGTGCCGTGGACCTGGTGATCCAGGTGGAATCCCCGCCGTCGGTGGCCAGCGGGCTGCAGCGGGTGGGGCGTGCCGGGCACCAGGTGGGCGAGATCTCCGAAGGCCTGCTGTTTCCCAAGCACCGTGCCGACCTGCTGCATTCGGCCGTCACGGTGGAGCGGATGCTGGCAGGTGGGATCGAGCCGCTGTCCATCCCGGCCAACCCGCTGGACATCCTGGCCCAGCAGACGGTCGCGGCCACGGCGCTGGAGCCCTTGGACGTGGAGGAATGGTTTGACACCGTCCGGCGCAGCGCCCCCTTTGCCGCCCTGCCCCGCTCCGCCTTCGACGCCACCTTGGACCTGCTGGCCGGGCGCTACCCGTCCGACGAATTCGCCGAACTGCGCCCGCGCATCATTTGGGACAGGACCGCCGGCACCATCACCGGCCGTCCCGGCGCGCAGCGGCTGGCCGTCACCTCCGGCGGCACCATCCCGGACCGCGGCCTGTTCGGCGTGTTCATCATCGGCTCGGACGGTGCCGGCACGGGCCAGGTCGGTGCCGGCACCGGCCCTGGCGGCGGTGCCGCGGCAGGCAGCCCGGCCAAGGGCGGGCGGCGCGTGGGCGAGCTCGATGAGGAGATGGTGTACGAATCCCGCGTTGGCGATGTCTTCGCCCTCGGCGCCACGAGCTGGAAGATTGAGGACATCACCTTCGACCGGGTCCTGGTCTCCCCCGCGTTCGGCCAGCCCGGGAAGCTGCCGTTTTGGAAGGGCGATTCCCTGGGCCGGCCCGTGGAACTGGGCCGGGCGCTCGGCGCGTTCATCCGCGAGGTCAGCGCCGCGCCGCGCATGAAGGCCCTGGCCCGCTGCACCGCCACGGGCCTGGATGAATGGGCGGCCAACAACCTGCTCGGCTACCTGGAGGAACAAAAGGCGGCAACCGCCGTCGTCCCTGACGACAAAACACTCATGGTGGAGCGCTTCCACGACGAACTCGGCGACTGGCGGGTGGTCCTCCACAGCCCCTTCGGCATGCCCGTCCATGCACCGTGGGCCCTGGCCGTGGCCGCCCGGCTGCACGAACGCTACGGCCTGGACGGCTCGGCCATGGCCTCCGACGACGGCATTGTGCTGCGGGTGCCGCTCATGGACGACGAACCGCCCGGCGCGGAACTGTTCCTGTTCGATCCCGAGGAACTGGACGGCATTGTCACCGCGGAGGTGGGTGGCTCGGCCCTGTTCGCCAGCCGCTTCCGCGAATGCGCGGCGCGGGCACTGCTGTTGCCCCGGCAGAATCCCGGCAAGCGTTCGCCCCTGTGGCAGCAGCGCCAGCGTTCGGCCCAGCTGCTCGACGTTGCCCGGAAGTACCCGCAGTTCCCGATCGTGCTGGAAACCGTGCGCGAATGCCTGCAGGATGTTTACGACCTTCCCGCGCTGAAAAACATCGCCGCAGCCGTGGAGCGGCGCGAGCTGCGGATCGTGGAAACCACCACGAGCGAGCCCTCCCCTTTCGCCCGTTCCCTGCTCTTCGGCTACGTGGCCAGCTTCCTGTACGAGGGCGATTCCCCGCTCGCCGAACGCCGCGCCGCCGCGCTCTCCCTGGACCCCGCCCTGCTCGACGAGCTGCTGGGCCGGGCCGAACTGCGCGAGCTCCTGGACCCCGCCGTCATCACCTCCACCGAGGCTGCGCTGCAGCGCCTGGCCGGCAGCGGCAAGGATGCGGACCGCCGCGTCCGCGGCCTCGAGGGTGTTGCCGATCTGCTGCGCCTGCTCGGCCCGCTCACCGCTGCGGAGGTCGCCGAACGGCTGCTGCCACTGACGGACGACGCCGGGCACGCACCTTCCGCCGTTGACCCGCCCCACGCGGCTGGCCGGGACGACGCCGGGCTTCAGGCCAGCGCCGAGCACCAGTCCACCGCCGCGGCGCACCTGGACGAACTGGTGCGTGCCAACCGCGCCCTGCGCGTGAACATGGCCGGGGCGGAGCGTTTCGCCGCGATCGAGGACTCCGCCCGGCTGCGCGACGCACTGGGCATTCCCCTGCCCATGGGTGTCCCGCTGGCTTTTATTGAGCCCGTGGCTGATCCGCTCGGCGACCTGCTGGGCCGCTATGCCCGCACCCACGGCCCGTTCACCGCCGCGGAAGCCGCAACGAGGCTGGGACTGGGTGTCGCCGTCGTGCATACCGGACTGGCCCGGCTGGCTGCGGACAAGAGGGTCACGGAGGGCGAATTCCTGCCGGCCGGGATGTCCCGGCCGGAGGGCGGTTCCGAGTGGTGCGACGTCCAGGTGCTCCGTCAGTTGCGGAGCCGGTCGCTCGCCGCGCTGCGGGCCGAGGTGGAGCCGGTGGACGCGGCAACGTTTGGGCGGTTCCTGCCGGCGTGGCAGCATGTCACGGCAGCCTCCGGCACCCCGGCCCTGCGCGGTTTGGACGGGGTCTTGACGGTGGTGGACCAGCTGGCCGGGGTGCCGATTCCGGCGTCGGCGTGGGAGCCGCTGGTGCTGGCTGCCCGGGTCGCCGACTACTCCCCCGCCCTGCTCGATGAATTGACGGCGACCGGGGAGGTCCTGGTGTCCGGTGCCGGTTCCATCGGCTCGAACGACGGCTGGCTGAGCCTGCACGTGGCCGAATCCGCGGAGCTGACGCTGA
>JBBSQT010000327.1:0-2798 GCA_038243775.1 Actinomycetales bacterium
TCCGGCATTGGCACCTTGCTGTTCCTGGTTCTCACCCGCGGCCGCGTGCCCAGCTACCTGGGATCCAGCTTCGCCTTCATCGCCCCGATCATGGCTTCCCAGCAGCAGTTCGGCGTGGGAGGGGCACTGGGCGGCGTGGTGCTTGCCGGCGTGACGCTGGCCGTCCTGGGCCTGATTGTGCAGAAGTTTGGCGCGTCCTGGATCAACCGCCTGATGCCTGCCCCGGTGACGGGGACCATCGTTGCCCTGATCGGCTTGAACCTGGCACCGGCGGCGCGCAGCAACTTTGAAAAGGCCCCGATCACGGCACTCGTCACCCTGGCGGTCATCATCCTGGTCAGCGTCCTGTTCCGCGGAATCCTGGGCCGCTTGGCCATTCTGGTCGGCGTGGTGGTTGGCTACCTGGTGGCCGTGCTGCGCGGGGAGGTCGACTTCTCCAACATCGATTCGGCCGCATGGATCGGCCTGCCGCACTTCCAGACCCCCACCTTCCACTTTGCTGTGCTGGGCCTGTTCATCCCCGTGGTGCTGGTGCTGGTTGCGGAGAACATTGGCCACGTGAAGTCGGTTGCTCTGATGACCGGCGAAGACCTTGACCCGTACGCCGGCCGTGCCATTATTGCCGACGGCGTGGCCACCACCTTGGCCGGATTTGGCGGCGGTTCCGGAACCACCACCTATGCGGAAAACATCGGCGTCATGGCAGCCACCAAAGTCTACTCAACCGCCGCGTACTACGTGGCCGGCCTGGCTGCCCTGGTCCTGAGCTTCTCCCCCAAGTTCGGCGAGCTGATCGCGACCGTCCCGGTGGGTGTCCTGGGCGGTGCCGCCACGTTGCTGTACGGCATGATCGGCGTGCTGGGTGTGCGGATCTGGGTGCAGAACAAGGTCAGCTTTTCCAACAACATCAACCTGACCACGGCCGCCGTCGCACTGACCGTCGGCATTGCCAACTTCTCCTGGACCGTTGGCAGCTTGACGTTCGAGGGCATTGCCCTGGGCACCGCCGCCGCGTTGATCATCTACCACGGCATGAGTGCCCTGGCGAGGTGGCGCGGCACGGCAACAAACCCGTTGGATCCCGAGGAAGAGCCGGCCGCCGTCGGCGCAAGGGTCCGCTGAGCAGTTGGTGCGCCAGCGCGCCGGTCAGCCGGCGCGGCCGTTGATGCGCTGCGGGACACCGAGTGGGTTTCCGTCGCGCAGGGCCGCCGGCAGCAGGTTCGCCGGCAGTCCCTGGTACGCGACGGGGCGCAGGAAGCGCGTGATTCCAGCCGTCCCGACTGACGTTGAGGTTGGCGCCGTCGTGGCCGGATATGGTCCTCCGTGTTGCTGGGCGTAGGTCACCGAAACTCCCGTGGGCCACTGGTTCCACAGCACCCGCCCCGCTTTTCCGGCCAGCACCCGCACCAGTTCCGGGGCGATGCCGTCGCCGTCCTCACCCTGGATGGTGGCCGTCAGCTGCCCGTCCAGCACCCCGGCCACGGCCAGCAGCTCCTCCTCGGATTCGTACGTGGCCACCAGCGCCGACGGCCCAAAGCACTCGGTGATCAGCCCCTCCGGATCGGCCAGCAGATCTGCCGCCGTGGTGGTGTTCAGTGCCGGGGCCGGCGGTGACGCCAGGGTGTCGCCCGTGGCACCCAGGGGAGCGACGCCGTCGTGCTTCAAGAGCTGCTCCAGGGAAGCCGCATAGCCGGACTGGATCCGTTCGTTGAGCAGCTTGGCCGGGGCGGGTCGGGCGGCCACGGCCAGCTCGGACACCATGGCCGAGCCGGCGGGCACCAAAATGATGCCGGGTTTGGTGCAGAACTGCCCGGCGCCCAGCGTGTAGGAGGCCACAAACTCCGAGACAATCCCGGACCCGCGCCCGGCGGCGGCCGTCTCCGTGACAAAGACCGGGTTGACGCTGCCCAGCTCGCCATAGAACGGGATGGGTTCGGGCCGGGACGTGGCCAGATCGAACAGTGCCCGGCCGCCCGGGATGGATCCGGTGAACGCGCCGGCCTTCACACGCGGGTCCAGGAGCGCGTGCCGTCCGGCTTCCGTGCCGTAAACAAGCTGGAGAATGCCCGACGGCGCCCCGGCACCTTCCAGCGCCCCGGCCGCCACGCGCCCCACAGCCGCAGAGAGACGTGGGTGGCCGGAGTGCACCTTGACCACCACCGGGCACCCCGCTGCGAGGGCCGAGCAGGTGTCCCCGCCGGCAACGCTGAACGCGAAGGGGAAGTTGCTGGCCGCAAACACCAGGACGGGGCCCAGCGGCTCCAGGATTCTGCGGATGTCCGGGCGCGCCCCCATGGGCCAGGCGTCATCGGCGTAATCGATCCGGGCGTCGAGGAAGCCGCCGTCGCGCAGCAGCTCGGCAAAGAGGCGCAATTGGAAGGTGGTGCGGATCAGTTCCCCGCTCAGCCGTCCCGCCGACAGGTTGGTTTCCGCTTCCGCGATGGGAATGAGTTCGGCCGAGGCCGCATCGAGCGCATCCGCCATGGCACTGAGTGCGGCGGCTCGATCCGTGGCCGGGGTTTGCGCCCACGGGGCGGCCGCGGCGTGGGCGGCGGCCAGGATTGTTTCAAGCTGCTCGTCCGCGGTGGCTGTCTTAGTCATGGTGTAAATCCTTTTCTGCGCGGGTGGGTTCTTCGTGTTCAGGGTCGGGAAAGTCGCTGGCGGGAAAGGCGCTGGCGGGAAAGTCGCTGGCGGGAAAGTCGCTGGCGGGAAAGGCAAGGGAGGCGAGGTGGCCAAGGGAGACAGGGGCTGCCAAAGACCGCTTGGACATGGCGCGCAGGTCTTCGGCGGTGCTGGCA
>JBBSQT010000328.1:0-2792 GCA_038243775.1 Actinomycetales bacterium
CCGCGACGACATGATCCGCCTGGGACAGCTGCTCAAACTGGCCAGCCTGGTGGAAGACGGCGTCGAGGCCACCGAACTCATCAAGAACGGCATGGTCAGGGTCAACGGTGAAATTGACGACCGCCGCGGCCGCCAGCTCCACCACGGCGACACCGTGACCGTCAACGGAGAAACAGTCCGCGTCACCGCCGGCTGACGTCACCCGACGGACACACCGCACGGCCAAACGGCGGGCACCCAACCGGGTGCCCGCCGTCGTGCATCAAGGGGAAGATGCCATGCGGCGTTCAGCGCCGTCCCTCTTGGGCATTGAGGACCTTGTACTGCAGGAATTCGCCCACATGCGCAATTTCTTGTGCATTGATGCCGTGGAAAATGCCCGTGTACAGCACCTTCGTCAGCTTCACGTGCCCGCGCATCCAAGTGTTGGTGAAGTCAATGGCCGACTCCGGAATGACGGGGTCGGCCTGGTCGCGGCCCCAGAAAACCTCCGGCTTGGCGGCAGCGACAGCAACGTCGTCGAAGAACGGGTCCCCGTCGGGCTCCACCACGAAACCCGACAGTCCCACCACGGCCGCGTAATCTGCCGGGCGGTGGCGCAGCAGGGACGTGGCCATGGACATGCCCTGCGAGAACCCCATCAGGGTCACCGAGGTGTGCTGCGCGCGCACCCCGTCAATCCACTGTTCGACGGCGGAGGCCGACTCAGTCACGGCCGTCACCGAGTAGCTCAGGTCATTGCGCAACGGGAACCAGGCGTAGCCGGGACCGGCCTCTTGCGGGGCCCGCACCGAGGCGGCGGTGAATTCGGCGGGCAGCTGTCCGGCCAGCGAAAACAGGTCGGCTTCATCGGCGCCGTAGCCGTGGAATATCACCAAAAGGGGCGTCCCGGCGCGCTCATTCTCGGGACGGGACCACAGGACTGTAGGGGTTTCGTTCATGGGCCCATCTTTCCATGGCGAACCAATTACCCAAAAAGGCAGGGGTGGCGAAGACGGCACGTGGACGGGCAGTATTGGAGGGTGAATGATTCCTTGCAACGCCATCCCTGGAACCGTTATGTTGCCATGGGTGACTCGTTTACGGAGGGGATAGGCGATCCCGAACCCAACACCCCCGGAGGCTACCGCGGCTGGGCGGACCGCCTTGCAGAAGAACTAAGCCATGGTTCAGACGATTTCAAGTACGCCAATCTCGCCATCCGCGGCCGTCTTCTGGGACAGATACTGTCCGGACAGCTGGAACCTGCCCTGGCACTCCAACCTGGCCTGATCAGCATCTCCGCCGGAGGCAACGACCTCATCCGGCCCGGCTCCGACCCTGACGCCCTGGCCGAGCAGCTTGACGCCGCCGTGGCAACGATGACCGCCACGGGCGCCACCGTGCTGCTGTTCAACGGCCCGGACATCCGCGACACGCCGGTTCTGGGCATGGTGCGAGGCCGGGTTGCCATCTACAACGAAAACCTGCGCACCATCGCAGCCCGGCACGATGCCATCATCGCGGACATGTGGTCCATGCGGGAGCTCCGCGATCCGCGGATGTGGGCCGGGGACCGCCTGCACTTCGCCCCGCTGGGGCACCACACCATTGCCATCATGGCCCTGAATGCGCTCAATGTGCCCCATACGTTGGAGCCGGAGCTGCCCAAGCCGCTGCCGCCGCAGCGCTGGCAAACCGCCCGCTCCGAGGACCTGGTCTGGGCCCGCGAATACCTGGTGCCGTGGGTTCTGCGCCGCTTGCGCCGCCAATCCTCAGGTGACGGGATCTCCCCCAAACGGCCCACTCCCGGCCCGGTGTTCGGGCAAGCATACGGCGACGGCACCGGCGGGTGAGACTGCACCCCGCCGCATCCCACCCCTGTCACAGCGTCCAGGCCGCTGCGAGTTGGCGGTTCCGGTGAGTTGGGTGAAGTGAACGGGCCGGCGAGTCAGTTGTGTGGGCGAGTTGCGCCGTCGAACGTGGCCGCCGGAGCGACCGGCTCCGGAGCAGCTGCCGCAGTATCGACGGGACTGGCGCCGGCGTGCCGCGGAGCCCGTACTGCGGTGGCGGCATCGGGCTGGGGAACAGCCCCGGGCGCCACATGCGCTCCCGGGCGGGCGGGCTTCCCCGGGTGCACGGGGTCCCGTGGTTGAGCGGGGTCCCCTGGTCGAGCGGGGTCCCCTGGTCGAGCGGGCTCCCCTGGTTGGGCGGGGTCCCCTGGTTGAGCCGGCGGCGCAACGTGCCGGCGGAAAAGCAGCGCGGAGAGCACGGCGCCACAAGCGAAAAACCCCGCCGCCCACCAATACCCCACGGAGTACCCGTGAACGGCGGCCCGGGCGAGCACTTCAGGCGAGGGCGGCACGTGCGCGGCGGCGTACGCGGTCGCAGCGGTGGCGGCAAGGGTGTTCAACAAAGCCGTGCCAATGGAACCGCCCACCTGCTGGCTGGTGTTGACCAGGGCAGAGGCAACACCGGCAAAGTCGCCCTCAACCCCGTACGTGGCAGTCTGGATGGCCGTTGGCATGATGAGTCCCAGACCAAAGCCGACGACCAGCAGCGGCGGCAGCAGTCCGCCCGCATACGTGCTCTCCAGCCCCAACCGGGTCAACAACACCATGCCGGCGCAGGCCACCACCATGCCGGCCGGGATCACCAGTTTGGGTCCGAGCCGCGGCAGCAGCACATTCGTGGACAACTGCGCGGCCACCACGAGCGAGGCGACCATCGGCATGAACCCCACGCCGGCCTGGATGGGCGACTAGTGCAGCGAGGACTGCACGTAATCCGTAACGACGAGGAAGATCCCGAAC
>JBBSQT010000329.1:0-2790 GCA_038243775.1 Actinomycetales bacterium
GTCCTGCAGGTCATGACCGAGCTGGCATCCGAGGGCCTGACCATGGTGGTGGTGACCCACGAGATGCGCTTTGCCCGCGAAGTGGCCGACTGGGTGGTCTTCATGGATCAAGGCGTGGTGGTCGAAGAAGGTCCGGCAGCCGAACTCTTCGACAATCCCCAGCACGAGCGCACCCAGCGGTTCCTGACCCGCGTCATGGCCACCAACTAAGCAAGCGCAGCAACCCACCCGGGAGGAAATCATGCCAACCATCGATCTGAACAGCGACGTCGGCGAGTCATTCGGCAACTGGAGCTTTGGGGACGACGCCCAAATCATTGAATCAACCTCCAGCGTCAACATCGCCTGCGGCTTCCACGCCGGGGACCCGAGCACCATCCGGGCAACCGTCGCCGCAGCCAGGCGTGCCGGCGTCGTTGTTGGCGCGCACCCCGGCTACCGGGATCTGGCCGGTTTTGGCCGGCGCTTCATCGACATGGAACCTGCCGAGCTGACCAATGACGTGATCTACCAGATCGGGGCCCTGCAGGCGCTGGCCGCGGCGGAAGGCGCCGCGGTGGCGTACGTGAAGCCCCACGGCGCCCTGTACAACACCATTGCCAAGCACCCCGGGCAGGCACTCGCCGTCGTCAATGCCATCCGTGCGGTCGATGACACCCTGCCGCTGATGGTCCTGCCAAATTCCGTGGTGCACCAGGTGGCCATGGATGCGGGCCTGCGCACCGTCACGGAAGCCTTCGCCGACCGCGCCTACAACCCGGACGGCAGCCTCGTTTCACGCACCCTGCCCGGAGCGGTGCTCAAGGACACGGACGCCGTCGTGGCGCAAAGCCTGCGCCTGGCGACCTGCCAGGAGATCGTGGCCATTGACGGCAGCATCCTGAAGGTCACGGCGGAAAGCATCTGCCTCCATGGCGACACCCCCGGGGCAGTCGCCATGGCTGCCGCCGTCAAGGCCGCCCTCGTGGGTGCCGGCGTGCAGATTCAGAGCTTCGTGTGAGCGCCACACTGCAAATAGTGGGTATCCGTGCGGTGGGCGAGCGCTCCATCCTGATTGAACTCCCCGGCCTGAACGAGGTTCTCAGCCTCCAGGCCTTTCTGCTTGAGAATCCGGACGAGGGGCAGGTGGAGGTGGTTGCGGCCGCTGAAACCGTCCTGGTCACCGCCTCATCGAAGGCTGCTGCGACCCGGATTTCCCAACGGATCCAACAGGTGGAACTTGTCACGGACCACGCCCGCAACGATGCCGTGGTGGTCATTGACACCGTGTACGACGGCGTTGACCTCGCCGAGGCCGCCGCACTGGCCGGGATGACGCCGGAGGCGCTGGTGGCCATGCATTCCCAGCAATTGTGGACGGCCGCGTTTACCGGCTTCGCCCCTGGTTTTGCCTATCTCGTCTCCGATGGAAAATATCCGCCCATCCCCCGCCGCACATCGCCACGGACCAGCGTGCCCGCCGGCAGCGTGGCCATGGCGGGGCGTTATTCTGCCATCTACCCGGGGGAATCACCCGGCGGCTGGCATCTGATCGGCCGCACAAGCGCCCCCATGTGGCTGCCTGAACGCACATCACCGGCCCTGGTCAACCCCGGCAACAGGGTTCAGTTCCGTCCCGTCCGGGAAATCGTGGCCGTGCAGGGCGTCCCCAGCACCGCGGCACCAGCCTCCCCGGCCGTCGTTGTGCGCTCCCCCGGATTGCAGACAACTGTCCAGGACCTCGGACGTCCCGGATATGCCGGTGTTGGCGTGACAGGATCCGGGGCGTTGGACCGCGCTGCGCTGCGCCGGGCCAACAGGCTCGTTGGCAATGGCGCCGGGGACGCGGGCCTGGAAACAGTGCTCGGCGGTTTGGACCTTGTTGCCGTCCAGGACCAGGTCATGGCGGTCACCGGCGCCCCGGCCCCGCTGACCATCACTGCCGCGACCGGCGAACCGCGCCGGCAAGCCGGCAACACACCGTTCGCCCTCATGGCCGGCGAACGGATGTCACTGGGCCAGCCGGCGTCGGGCTTTCGCAGCTATGTGGCATTCCGCGGCGGGCTGAACGTCCCGCAGGTTGTGTCCTCACGGTCAACGGACATGCTCTCCGGGACGGGGCCCGCACCAGTGGGTCCGGACACGGCTTTGCCGGTAGGCCCCCCGTCGCGCGGCAGCGTGGTGGGCAACCCGGAGTCGCCCGTTCCACCGCCTGGCGACATCACGGTCTTTCGATTTGTGCCGGGACCGCGCAGCGACTGGTTTACCCAGGAAGCGGCAGCGTCCTTGGCCGAGCAGGTCTGGGTTATCTCACCATCGTCCAACCGGATTGGGCTGCGCCTGGCCGGGGACCCCCTCGAGCGGGCCAGGGACGGCGAACTCACCAGCGAAGGGACGGTGAATGGGGCCATTCAGATACCGCCGTCCGGGCTGCCCGTATTTTTTTTGGCCGACCACCCTGTCACCGGCGGCTACCCCGTCATTGGTGTGGTCATCGGCCCCGACCTGGATCAGGCCGCCCAACTGGGGCCGGGGGCAAAGCTCCGTTTCCAGGCCGTTCCGGATGGCGGGCCGGTGCCCGTGCTCCCGCCACACCTCCACCACCATTCCTAAGAAGTAAGGACAGCCCATGAGCTTGCAAAAAGTGCTCATCGCCAACCGGGGCGAAATTGCCGTCAGGATCGCCCGAGCCTGCGAGGACATGGGCATTGCCTGGGTGGGCGTGTATTCCGACGCCGACGCCGACGCCCTCCATGTCAGGAGGTCCGCCGAAGCATACGCCCTGCAGGGAAACAGCCCGGCAGAGAGCTA
>JBBSQT010000330.1:0-2777 GCA_038243775.1 Actinomycetales bacterium
CGCCATGTCCCGCAGGTGCCCACTGATGGTTTGCCAGGCCTTCCGCTCTTCAGGCGACCAGGCCTGTGCGCCGGCATTCCCGGTCAGTCTGCCCCGGCGCAGCAACGCCCCGATCCCGTGGATGCGCATGAGCTTCACTGCAATCGTGCGCCGTTCCAGGATTGACGCGTCCCTCAGCCACGGGGCCCGGACCAGCGCCTCCAGCCATTGGAACTCCTCGGCGAGGGGGCGCAGCGCGCTGGTGACCCGCTCCGGTCCGGAGTCGTCGGTCTGCTGGTATGCGGGTGCCCCATAGGGGTACACGATCCGGCCGCCGAGAAACCACAGCTTCAACGTGGTCTCGAGGTCTTCGCCAATCGGCAGGCCCTCGGCGTAGCCGAAACCGCAGGCCAGCAGGGATGCCCGCCGCAACAGGCCAAAGGGCAGGCTGCGGTAGGCCAGCCCGTCAAGGACCGCATCCAGCACGTCAGGCTTGCCCGGACGGATCCGGGGCGTGTGCAGGATGGGTCCCTCCGGGGTGCGCAGCGGGGCAATGACGGCCGAGGCATGCAGGTTCCGGGCTGCCTTCCACCAAGCGGGCAGCGCACCGGCTTCCAAATAATCGTCCGAATCCAGGAAACTAATGAAGGTGGCGGAACTGGCCGCAAGTGCGGCGTTGCGCGGCCCGGCCGGGGACTTGGTGCCGTCATGGCAGGAAAGCCAGGAAACGGCGTCGTCCGTCATCAGGGACGGGGGAAGGGAAGCCTGGATGTCCTCGATGGCAAGGTTGTGGCACACTACGGTGACGCGAAGTTCGACGCCGAGGCCCGCCAGTTCGGTGCGCTGCGCCAGCACCGAGTCCAGTCCGCGGGCCAGCGGGCGGCCCGGGTCGTGGACGGGGATGACGACTTCAATGCTCTCGCTCATGCGGGCTCCTGCTGGGGCGGTTCCGGTATCAAGGTTGGTTCCAAAGGTTCCGCGATAACCTTACTGGGTGGAGAACGCTAATAAGGATTCAGTGCTGGTGGATGTGGTCATTGCGGTGCATACGCCGGACCGGCCCATTGAGCGCACGGTGGCCTCGCTCATGAATTCGGGGCTGCCCACGGAGCTTACTGCGGCGGGGCGGCTGCGCGTCACGGTGGTGTGCCACAACACGGCGTCCGGGCCCATTCGCGACCGGGTTTTGGCCGAGCACCGGGACCGCGTTCAATTTGTGGAATACGCCGACGGCATCAAATCCCCGGCCGGCCCGTTCAACTTTGGGCTGTCCCTGGCCACCGGCCCCTGGGTGTCCATCATGGGCAGCGATGACTCGCTGGAGCCCGGCGCCCTGGCCCGGTGGGTTCAGCGGGCCGAAAATGATTCTGCGGATGTGCTGATTGCGCCCATGGCCCACGCCGGCGGCGGACCCATCCGCACGCCCGTGGTGCGCCGGAACCGCCGCGCCTGCTTGGACCCCGTGGCGGACAGGCTCACGTACCGCACGGCGCCGCTGGGAATCATGCGGCTGGCCCTGGTCCGCTCACTGGCACTTGATTTCCCCACCCGCTATGCCACGGGGGAGGACCAGTCGTTCTCCGCGAAACTGTGGTTCTCCGGTGCCCGGATCAGCTACGGCCGCGGGCTCCCGCGCTACCTGGTGCACGACGACGCCGAGGTCCGGGTCACTGCCACGCCGCGCTCCGTGACGGAGGATCTGGACTTTGCCACCGACCTCGTGAACGGTGCCTGGTTTTCGGGCCTTTCGTTGCCGGAACGCAATGCGATTGTCACCAAGCTGCTGCGCGTGCACGTCTTTGGCCACGTCTCCCTGCGAGCCGACGCTGGAGGCTGGTGCGCGCAGGACGCAGCCGAGATGGCCGTTGCGGCCCGGCGGCTGCTGTTCGCCGCACCGCGCGCCGCCCGGCCGCTGTCGGTGGCCGACCGCACCCTCTTGGATGCCGTGGCCCGGCAGGAATCCGATGCTGCGCTCATGAAGTCCCTGACCACGTTGCGACGGACCTTCAGCAACCCCCGGACCTGGGTGCCGCGGGATGTCTCTGCCCTGTTGCATCCCGAAGCGCCGCTGCGCTTCATGAGTGCCTCGGCGCTGCTTTCCTGACTCACTGTTCATTTGTCTTCCACCCCTGTTGTCCCGCACACCTGAAGTCACGCCCATACCCCTGATACCACCGAGGAACCCATGAAGATTCTGGTTATCGCCACCTGGTACCCCCACGAAGAACGCCCTGCCGAGGCGCCGTTCAACGCCGAGCATGTGGAGGCCATCCGCGGGCAGGGGCATGAGGTTCGCGTGGTGCACGTCCGGCTGGGTGCGGCGCTGGCACTTCCGGCCCAGGCCAATGACACTTGGGAAGGAGTGCCGGTCAAGCGCATTGCCGCCGACCCGAAACGCCCTCTGACGCTGCTTGCCTGCCAGCGCCTGCTCCTGCGCGAAATGGCTTGGGCGGACGCTGTCCACACCATGGCGTTCTCCTCAATCCTGCTGGCACTGCCTGCCTGGAGCCTGCGGTCCGCGGCCGGGCGCGGGTTGCCGTGGGTGCACACCGAACACTGGAACGGCGTGGTGAACCCGGCCAGCGTTTCCCCGATGTGGGAGAAGCTGTCCGGACTGCGCCGGGTGTTGCGTTTTCCGCATGTGGTCACGGGCGTGACCGGCCAGCTGGCCGCCGAAATGCAGCGCTTTGCCAGGCCAGGTGCCGCCAGGGTGGTGCCCTGTGTGGTCAAGGGTCGCGGGCCGGTTGCGCGCAGCTCGTTCGGCACGCCGCTGAAGCTGGTGGCCGTGGGCGGGCTCA
>JBBSQT010000331.1:0-2776 GCA_038243775.1 Actinomycetales bacterium
GCTGATCCTGGACGAGGCGACGTCCTCCGTGGACACCCGCACCGAACTCCTCGTCCAGCACGCCATGGCCGCGCTGCGCACGGACCGGACCTCGTTCGTCATCGCCCACAGGCTCTCCACCATCCGGGATGCGCACACCATCTTGGTTATGGAGGACGGCGACATTGTTGAACACGGCAATCACCAGGAGCTGCTCAAACGCCATGGCGCCTACTACGAGCTGTACATGACGCAGTTCCAGGGCGGGCACGAGCTCGGAGACGAGGTGGCGGCGGAGGCCCGCTGACGAGTGGCGGAGGCTCGGTACTTAACGCAGCAGCGTGTCGATGAGCCGAGCCGCCACCTTGGCGGTTCGGCTGTCGATGTCGAACTCCGGGTTTAGCTCGGCCACGTCAAAGTGGAACAACTTCCCGCTCGCGGCCACCTGGCGGCACACGGCGGCGATGATCGGCAGCGGCACCCCGTAGGCGGCCGGGGCGCTGACGCCGGGCGCCACGGCGGCAGGCAGCACGTCCAGGTCGATCGTAAGGTACACAATGTCCACGGACTCCAGGAATGACTCCACGAAACCGGCGGTGCGCTCCGCTGAGCAGTCCTCATCCAGGAGGTACTTCACGTCGAGTTCGTGCGCCGTCTCGAACAGAACCTGGGTGTTGTTCGGTTCACTGATGCCGACGACGGCGTAGTTCAGTTCCCGCCCCGCGGCGGCTTCCGCGCGGGCCATCTGCAGAAACGGGGTGCCCGAGCTGGGTGTCGGGGCCTCGCGCAGGTCAAAGTGGGCGTCCAGGTTCAGGACCCCGAGCCGGGCCCCATTGGCGAGGGCCGCCGTCCCGGCAACACCCAGGTAGCTGGCAAACGCGGTCTCGTGCCCGCCACCCAGCACAAAGGTGAGGTATCCGGCGTCGAGCATGGATGTCAGGGCGGATCCGCAGCGGGCCTGACCGTCCTCCAGTGCGTCGCCGGAGACCACGATGTCTCCGGCGTCGGCCACAGTGCGGGTGCCGTGGAAGGCGAGTGAGGCGAGGGCTGAGCGGATGGCGGCGGGGCCGGTGGCGGCGCCCGTGCGGCCGTGGTTGCGCGCCACCCCGGCGTCGGAACGGAAACCGATCAGTGCGGTGGGGCCGGGGAGTGAGGCATCCAGCGAGGTGGCTGCGTCCGGGGATTGGGCGGCGGAGACCGCCTGCCACCAGCGGCGGTGGGCGGGGGAGGCGCCGTCGTTCCTCCCGGTCCAGGCGGCGGCGGGCACATCAACGGCAAGGGAAGAAAAGTCCATGCTTCCAGCCAACAGCACGGACGCGGTGAACGCCAGCACCCTGCCGGGGCCGCCGTCTCCCATGACAGACTCCGCCGCCGGCACTGCGGCAAACGGCACTTTAACCAGCTGTGTGGCAGTTGCTGCACCGAAAACCCCGACAACGGATGGGATTGGTGCAAAACTGCCACACAGGCTGAAGCGGGAGGGCTCAGGGACTACTTGATGCCGAAGAGCGCTTCCACCGTGCCAATGCCGAAGAACAGCAGGAATGCCGCGGCAACGGCCCACATCAGTGGGTGGAGTTCCCGTGCACGGCCCTGGAACAGGCGGATCAGCGCGAAGGAGATGAAGCCGGCGCCGATGCCGTTGGCAATGGAGTAGGTGAACGGCATGAGCGTGAATGTCAGGAAGGCGGGAATGCCGATGCCCCAGTCGGACCAGTCAATCTTGCCTACCTGGGAGACCATCATGAAACCAACCACCACGAGTGCTGGGGCCACGGCCTCGAAGGGGACCAGCTTGATCAGCGGGGTGACGAACATGGCCACCAGAAGGAGCAGCCCGGTGACGATCGACGCCAAGCCCGTGCGGGCGCCCTCGCCGATGCCGGCACCGGATTCCACAAAGATCTGGTTCGATGAGGCGGATGCGCCACCACCGGCGATGGCGCCGAAGGCATCAACGAGCAGGACCTTGTCAACGTCGGGGATGGTGCCATCCTCGCGCAGCGAACCTGCCTCCGCGGCCAGGCCCACCATGGTGCCCATGGCGTCGAAGAAGATGCTCAGCAGGATCACAAAGGCCAGCAGGAGCGCGGCCAGGGTGCCCAGCTTGCTGAACGAGCCAAAGAGGCTGACCTGTCCGATCAGGGAAAGATCGGGCAGGGACCACTGCGAGAGGTGCGGGACCACCAGGGACCAGCCCTGCGGGTTGCTGGTGGTTCCGTCGAAGGAGGGACCGATGTGGAGCGTCAATTCCAGGATGTTGGCGAGAATGGTGGAGACCACGATGCCAATCAGGATGGCGCCCTTGACCTTGCGCACCACCAGGGCCATGGTCAGGATCAGGCCAACAATAAACACCAGGGTGGGCCAGCCCAGAAGCTTGCCGTCAAAGCCCAGGCCAACGGGGACTGTGGTTCCGGCGACGTCGGGGATGCGGCGCACAAAGCCGGCGTTGACCAGACCGATCAGCGCAATGAACATGCCAATGCCCACCACAATGGCGGTTTTGAGCCCTTCGGGCACGGCCTTGAACACCGCGGTCCTAAAGCCCGTCAGCACCAGGAGGAACATGGTGATGCCGGAGAGGACCACCAGCCCCATCATGTCCGGCCAGGTCAGGCCCGGATTTGTGGCCACGGTGACGGCCACAAATGCATTGACTCCGAGACCGGCGGCCAGGGCGAAGGGGTGCTTGGCCCATGCACCCATGATGATGGTCAGGATGCCGGCCACGAATGCCGTGGCCGCGGCAACGCGCTCCAGCCCCAGCTCGCCGCCGGTGGAGTCGGCGCCGCCC
>JBBSQT010000332.1:0-2754 GCA_038243775.1 Actinomycetales bacterium
CAGTGTCATGGACGTTGCCGGTGACGTCGGTGTTGGCAGTGACGCGGCCGAGTCCGGGGAAGTGCTTTGCCGTCGTGGTGAGCCCCGCCTGCATCATCCCGGCGTTGAAGGCCAGCCCGAGGCTGGAAACTGTTTGTGGCATGTATCCGTACTCGCGTTCGTAGTAGCCAATGGGGGCGTTGTAAGGGGCAAACGCGGCGCTCGGCACGGTGTCGAGCACGGGTGCGAGGTTGAGGTTCATTCCGGCGGCCGCCAGCTGCTGCCCCCACGCCAGGGCGTCCGCCTGAAGGGCGGGCGGCGCCAGGGATCCCTGGGACAGCGCCGTCGGGATCGATGAGAAACCCGGTCCGCTGAGGACCTGGACGTAGCCTCCTTCCTGATCCGTCCCCACGAGCAACTTAACGCTGCCCGTCGAGCCAGGCGTAACCTGCTGCGTCAGGGCCCCGACGACACCTGCCGTTGCCGCCGTTCCGTTGGCGCTGCGGCCCGAAAGATAGACATTCCCCACGTGGAAGTTGGAAATGTCGTAAAGGGAGGCGGCGGAGGCTCCCGTGGCATTGGCGGCGACCATGAAAACTTGCCCGATGCGCTGTTGCATCGTCATGTGGGCCAGCTGCACCGACGCTGGCCCGGCGGCTGTGGTGATTGCCGCCGCCGTGCTTGCCAATGCCTTCGCAGGAGCGGCGGTCCCAGGGACTGTTCCCGGGGCGGGGCCGACGCCGAAGGAGGCGACGAGTGCTGCGGCAGTAGCGCAAGATGCCAGGTGGCTGAGGGTGATTCGCATGGTTCACGCGGCTTTGGGTGGCGATGGAACGTTGCCTTCCATTTCACGGCCGGCACACCCGATCCACCACGCGTGTCTCGACCAGTCTCGGCCAGGGTTTTCAGGTGCTGCGGACCAGCGCGTAAATGGCCTCCGACGTCCACTCCCCCTTGAGGTACATGTTGTCCCGCATAACGCCTTCGTGCTGCATGCCCAGGCGTTCGCAGATCGCTGCGGATGCGCCGTTGCGGGCATCCAGCCTGGCCTCGACCCGATGGAACCCCAGCTGGTCGAGGGCGAGGTGCAAAATGGCGTGGGCGGCCTCGGTCGCATAGCCGTGTCCTTGGGCCCAGGGTGCCAGCGTCCAGCCAATCTCGCCAACCCGTTCCGGGGCAGACCCCTCAGGTTTGCCGCCCTCGTTCCATTTAAGCGCCATCTCACCCATCAAGCCCGGCTGGCCCTTCACTTCCACCGCAAATGTTGCCCAGTCCCCCGGACCCTCAAACTTGTCGTCGGAAAACTGGCCGATTCTGCTCATGCACTGGGCATACGAACGCGGTCCGCCATACAGATACCGGGCGGTTTCCGGCAGTTTCTGGTAGCTGAAGTAGTCGTCGAGGTCGCGGGTGTGGAAGCGCCGCAGAACCAGCCGCTCAGTGGTCAATGGATACGGGATTTCAACCATGGTTCAACACTAAGGCGAACCACCTGACTGGGAAAGCAGCCAAGCAGTTGCAACAAACCGCGGCGGCTGGGAGTTGACTCCGAGCTTCCCCGGAAAACGGTTGGAGGAACCTTCACAGGTCGCATTTCGTGTCACGATAAATAAGTCGGGCAGGCAAGGACTGCCCGGTTCGTCCCCTCCGGAGCTCCGGGCACCGGTTGTGGCCTGCACAAGCCAAGGAGCAGCCAGTGACACATTCGCCCCACATGGCACCGCGCACCCGCACCCGCACCCGCACCCGCAAAAGCAGCGTCCGCCGCAGGGTTTTCTTCACGGTTCTGGCCGTCGCCGCGGTGGCGCTGTTGGCAGCAGTCGGACTGGTGGGCTTTACCGCCGCGAAGGTCAATGACAACATCACCCGTTCCAACGCACTCGCGGCCGCACCGGCCGTCCCCAAGCTCACGCAGGACACCAACATCCTGGTCATGGGCCTGGATTCACGGGTGGATGAGCAGGGCAATCCGTTGTCCCCGGCCCTGTATGACGCGCTCGACGCCGGCGACCAGTCCATCGGCGGCTACAACGCGAACGTGTTGATGTTGGTGCACATCCCGGCCGACGGTTCAAAAGCCACCGCCATCTCCATTCCCCGCGACGACTACGTGCAGATTGCCGGCATCCCCGGGGATGCCACGTGGGGCAAGGTCAAGGAAGCCTACGGCGACGGGCTCGCCGCGGCCCGGACGCAGCTAGTGGCCGACGGGAAGGCCGATGACCAGGCCACCTACCAGCAGGCCCGCGACGCCGGCCGAGCGGCCGAGATCGCCACGGTGTCCCAGTTTCTGGGCAACGTCCACATCGACCATTTCGTGGAGGTCACCATGGCCGGCTTCTACAAGGTGGCCCAGGATGTGGCCCCCCTTTCGGTGTGCGTGCTCCAAGCCACCCAGGACACCTACTCGGGCGCAAACTTCACGGCCAGCGTGCAGCAAATCGATGCGCAGCAGGCCATGGCCTATGTCCGCCAGCGCCGTGACACGGCCAACCCCGACTACGCATTTTCCGACCTTGACCGCGAGCGCCGCCAGCAGGCCTTCATCGTCGACGTGCTCCACCAGCTCAAGCAGGTAGGCACGCTGGCCAACATTCCCAAGCTGGAGGCCATCCTGAACGACGCCAGCACCAACATCGTCCTCGACGCCGGCTTCAACCCGCTGGAGCTGATGCAACAGGCCACGGCGATCATGAACGGGAGCATCTCCTTCACCACGCTGCCCATCACGGGATTCTCCACGGCGCCCAACGGCGAATCCATCAACACGGTTGA
>JBBSQT010000333.1:0-2747 GCA_038243775.1 Actinomycetales bacterium
GACCAGCCCGCCGCAGAATCACGCCGCCAAGCCAGCCAAGGCCGCTGACACACACAATGCACAAGGCAGGAACAAGGGTTCTTGCCGGCAGGAACTATTGAAGGAGCCACCAGGCTAATGAAATCGCACGACATCGCACGCCGCTGGGTAGAGTTTTTCGCCAGCAAGCAACACACCGCCGTGCCCTCAGCCTCCCTGGTGTCCTCCGACCCGTCACTGCTGTTTACCGTGGCCGGCATGG
This sequence comes from Actinomycetales bacterium, assembly GCA_038243775.1. GTDB lineage: Bacteria > Actinomycetota > Actinomycetes > Actinomycetales > Micrococcaceae > Specibacter. The sequence goes on from JBBSQT010000333.1 coordinate 242, forward strand.
TCCCGTTCATCCCTTACCTGACCGCCCGCGAGGTGCCGCCGTTCAAGCGTGCCACGAGCGTGCAAAAATGCATCCGCACCGGGGATATTGACGAAGTGGGCAAGACGGTCCGCCACGGCACCTTCTTCCAAATGTGCGGCAACTTCTCCTTCGGCGACTACTTCAAGGAAACCGCCATTCCCTACGCCTGGGAACTGCTGACCAGTTCATTGGACGACGGCGGATACGGCCTCCCAGCCGACCGTCTGTGGGTCACGGTGTACGAGGAAGACGACGAAGCCCTGGAGATCTGGCGCGACAAGGTCGGCATCCCCGCCGGCCGCATCCAGCGCATCGGCAAGGAAGACAACTACTGGTCCACCGGCCAGGCCGGCCCCGCCGGCCCCTGCTCGGAGATCTTCTACGACCGCGGCGCCGAATACGGTGTTGAGGGCGGCCCGATCGCCGATGAAACCCGCTACATTGAAATCTGGAACCTTGTGTTCATGCAGTACCAGATCGACAATGTCACCTCCAAGGTCGACTTCGATGTTGTGGGTGAACTGCCCAACAAGAACATTGACACGGGCCTGGGCCTGGAACGCCTCGCCATGATCCTGCAGGGCGTGGAGAACATGTACGAGACAGACCAGGTCCGTCCCGTCCTCGATGCGGCCGCCGCACTTTCCGGCAAGACCTACACCTCCACCGAGGACCCGGCCGACCCGCACCACGTTGACGACGTGCGCATGCGCGTTGTTGCCGACCACATCCGCTCCTCCCTGATGCTGATTTCCGACGGCGTCACCCCCTCCAACGAGGGCCGCGGCTACGTGCTGCGCCGCCTGATCCGCCGTGCCGTGCGCGCCATGCGCCTGCTCGGGGTGGAAACCGCCGTGCTGCCGGACCTCCTGCCCGTCTCCCGCGACGCCATGAAGGGCGCCTACCCGGAGGTTGCGAGCGACTTCGCCCGAATCTCCCGGATCGCCTACGCCGAAGAGAAATCGTTCCTGCGCACCATCGCCAGCGGCACCGCCCGCCTGGAAGAGGCAGTGAAGGAATCCAAGGCAGCGAACCACCCGCTCTCAGGCGAGGAAGCCTTTGCACTGCACGACACCTACGGATTCCCCATCGACCTGACCCTGGAAATGGCCGGTGAAGCCGGCCTGGCCGTCGACGAGGCAGGCTTCCGCACGCTCATGCTCGAACAGCGCGACCGGGCCCGCAAGGATGCCAAGTCGAAAAAGAGCGGCCACGCCGACCTCAGCGTCTTCCATGAACTCCACGCCCAGGGCGAAACCATCTTCACCGGCTACACCGAACTGGAGGGCGAGGGCCGCATCCGCGCCATCCTCTCCAACGGTGCCGCCGTGCAGCACGCCTCCACGGGGGACGAGGTTTCCCTGGTCCTGGACGCCACGCCGTTCTATGCCGAGGCCGGCGGCCAGGCCGCAGACACGGGACTGATCACCGGCGACGGCTTCGTCGTCGAGGTCCTGGACGTCCAGCGCCCCATCAAGGGCCTGAGCGTCCACCGCGCCATCGTGCGCGAAGGCGAACTGCCGGCAGAGGCCCTGGTGCGTGCCGCCGTCGACCGTGAACGCCGCCACGCAGCAGAACAGGCCCACACTGGCACGCACATTGTGCACGCGGCCCTGCACCAGATCCTCGGCCCGGAAGCATTGCAGAGAGGGTCCTTCAACAAGGCCGGCTACCTGCGCTTTGACTTCTCCTGGGGCGAAGGCCTGAGCGCCGCAACCCGCTCGGAAATCGAGGAAGTCTCCAACATTGCCATCCGCAACAACTACCCGGTGGACACCAGGGTCATGGACCTGGACGCCGCCAAGGGACTCGGTGCCACGGCGCTGTTCGGCGAGAACTACGGCTCCGAGGTCCGCGTCGTGGAGATCGACGGCGCCTGGTCGCGGGAGCTCTGTGGTGGCACGCACGTGGACAACACCTCCCGCATCGGCTCGCTCACCCTCCTGGGTGAGCAGTCGGTGGGTTCCGGAAACCGCCGCGTCGAGGCCTTCGTGGGCATGGACGCGTTCCGCCACCTGGCCGCCGAGCGCGCCCTCGTCAGCGAGCTCACCGACATGCTCAAGGTGCCCGCCAACCTGCTGCAGGAGCGCGTGGCTGCCACCTTGGCCAAGCTCAAGTCCGCGGAGAAGGAATTGGAGCGCCTGCGCAAGGAACAGCTCAGCGCCGCAGCGGCGAACCTGGTGGGTTCGGCCGTCGACGCGAACGGCGTGCGCGTCATTGCGCACGACGCCGGTGCGGTCAGCAGCGCCGATGATCTTCGTGCCCTGGCCCTGGACCTGCGCAACCGCTTGGGCTCTGAAGCATCAACCATTGCGGTGGCCGGTGTCAGCAACGCCCGTCCCATCATCCTGGTGGTCACGAACGAGGCCGCCCGCGACGCCGGCATCAAGGCAGGCAACCTCGTCAAATTGTCCTCCGGCATTCTCGGCGGCGGGGGCGGCGGCAAGCCGGACATGGCCCAGGGCGGTGGCTCCGACGCCGGCGC
>JBBSQT010000334.1:0-2711 GCA_038243775.1 Actinomycetales bacterium
GCCCGATATTTCGGGGACGGGGCCGGTGCCGGCGCGTTCGCCAAGGGCCTCGCGTGCGGCGATGTAGAGTTCGTGCGCCTTCTGGTAGGCGGCGGCCAGCTCCGAGTCGGTGCCAAGGCGTTCGGTCATCTCGTTCATCATCCCGGCCGCTTCCAGCCGCGATGCCGCCGCGGTCAGGACCGGGTGCGTGAGGTAGTACGTGGTGGGGAACGGGATGCCGTTGCTCAGCCGCGGCGCCGTGGCCGCCACGAGGGGGTTGCCGCAGATGCAGCGGGCGGGAATTTCCACGACGTCGCGCACCGGGCGGTTGAGCTGGCGGCTGAGGGTGTCGAGATCGAGCTGGGTGGGGACGCGCCCGGGGGTGGAGCTTGCTGTTGCGGGCACGAATGGCCTTTCCTGAAAAATTTGCGGCAGCTTGTTCAACCAGCCATTTTAGCGTGGATCCCACGCCGGTTGCGCCCGATCCGGCGGACGGGAAGCCACGATACCGGTTCCGGGGCAGGTTACGGGGCAGGCTCGGGGGCCGGGACCGGGGCAGGTTCGGCGGCCGGGGCCTGCACCTGGGCGGATTTTTGCACGGCGTCCCACAGGCTGTCGACCCATGGCTGCACTGAAAGCTGCGTGGCATTCTTCGCCGTGTTGGCCTTTGCAGCCGCGGCCTTGGCTTCCTCGGCGGATTTGTCGGGACCATCAACACCATTGGCACCGTAGACCCAGTACCCGGTCTCCCCCGGCATGAGCATGCTGACCCGGTCGCGGGCCTGCTTCTTGACATAGGCGGGGTCGTCCCAGCGGGCCAGCTCGCCTTCGTATTGGTCCAGCTGGGACTGGCTGGCGGCGATGTTTTCGCGAAGTTCTGAGATTTCTGCCCGCTGTTGCAGGAAGGTGTGCACGTTCGGTGCCAGCAGCACGGTAAACACACCAAGGGTCAGGCCCAGCACCAAAAGCCGTCCCGAGAAAGAACGGGCGGGCACGGGACTGTTGCCGGCGGCATGTACCACACCATCCTGGCGGTTGCGGCTGTTGGGGCCGGACGCAGTCTTGCGGACACGCTTCTCCGCGGTTTTTCCGCCTGCCGCACCCGCACCGGAGGTGGGTGGCACGCCCGAGCCGGGAGCCGGCGTCGTGCTGGAATCTTTTGTTCCGCTGCCCGCCTTGGCTGAGGCTCCACCCATGCCTGCGGTGAAGTGGGCCTTGGGCACTGAAGGCCGTCGCATGGCCATGTTTCTCCTCATATACTGCTGAACGATTACACCCCGGAAACGGCAAAGCCGCGGCAGGCCGCCAAGGTCTGTTCTTAACCTTAGCCAGCCGCCGCGGCAGTTGCTGCTATTTAGCCCTTGAAACGCGGGAAGGCGCTGCGGCCTGCGTAGCGTGCGGCGTCGTCGAGTTCCTCTTCGATGCGCAGGAGCTGGTTGTACTTGGCAACGCGCTCCGAGCGGGCCGGGGCACCGGTCTTGATCTGGCCGGCGTTGGTGGCAACGCAGATGTCAGCAATGGTGGTGTCCTCGGTTTCGCCTGAGCGGTGTGAGGTGATGGTGGTGAAACCTGCGCGCTGGGCCATGGAAACGGCGTCCAAAGTCTCGGTCAGGGTGCCGATCTGGTTGACCTTGACCAACAGGGAGTTGGCGGTGCCGGTCTCAACACCGCGGGACAGGCGCTCAGGGTTGGTGACGAACAAGTCATCGCCCACGATCTGGACCTTGTCGCCGATGGCGTCCGTGAGGGTCTTCCAGCCGGTCCAGTCGTCCTCATCCAGGGGGTCCTCGACGGAGACCAGCGGGTAGTCGCGGACGAGTTCCTCGTAGTAGGCGCTCATTTCCTCGGCAGTCAGTGACTTGCCTTCGAACTGGTAGGTGCCGTCCTTGAAGAACTCGGAGGAGGCGACATCCAGGGCCAGGGCCACGTCCTTGCCGGCCTCGAAGCCTGCACGCTTGATGGCTTCCAGGATCAAATCCAAGGCTGCGCGGTTGGAGGGCAGGTTCGGGGCGAAGCCGCCCTCATCGCCCAGGCCCGTGGAGAGGCCCTTTTCCTGCAGGACGGACTTGAGGTTGTGGTAAACCTCAACACCCCAGCGCAGGCCCTCGGAGAAGGTTGCGGCACCGAGCGGGACAACCATGAATTCCTGGATGTCGACGTCGGAGTCGGCGTGCGAGCCGCCGTTGAGGATGTTCATCAGCGGCACGGGCAGCACGTGGGCGTTGGGTCCGCCCAGGTAGCGGTACAGCGGCAGTCCAGCGGATTCAGCTGCGGCGCTGGCCACGGCCAGGGAAACGCCCAGAATCGCGTTGGCGCCGAGCTTGGCCTTGTTGGGGGTGCCGTCCAGTTCCAGCATCATGGCATCGATCATGCGCTGGTCGGTTGCGTCAACACCCTCGAGTTCCGGGGCGATGACCTCCAGGACAGCCTCGACTGCCTGCAAAACACCCTTGCCCTGGTAACGGTTCTTGTCGCCGTCGCGGAGCTCCACAGCTTCAAAAGCGCCGGTGGATGCACCGGAGGGGACGCCCGCGCGGCCCATGGCACCATCAGAAAGCAGAACTTCAACCTCAACGGTCGGGTTTCCCCGGGAATCCAAAATTTCACGTGCATGGATGGCTTCAATAAGTGCCACGTATTGCTCCTAAATAGTCAGCTTTGTACGGTGAACGATCGACCACGCTGTCCAGACAATCCTAGCCGACAGCCTGTGGGTGCCCTCATTGCTACGC
>JBBSQT010000335.1:0-2705 GCA_038243775.1 Actinomycetales bacterium
ATCGCCAGGGCCGTGCGCGCCCAGAGCCCGGGCTGCACCGTTGTCGGCGCTGATTTTTCCGAATCGATGCTGGACGTGGCCCGTTCCGGCAAGGGCAACCAGGGCATTGACTGGCAGTTCGCCGATGCCCATGAACTCCCCTTCGGCGATGCCGAGTTCGACGGCGTGACGCATGGCTACCTGCTGCGCAACGTCAGCGACTTGGACCGTGTCCTGGCCGAGCAGTTTCGCGTCCTGAAGCCGGGCGGTGTCGTGGCCGCGCTGGAATCGTCCCCGCCCAGCGGCCCTCTTGCCCCGTTCATCCGCACGGGCATGCGTGTTGTCATCCCCACACTCGGTACGGTTATCGGCCGTGACCGTGACGCCTACAACTACCTGGTGGACTCAACTCTTGGCTTCCTGGCTCCCGAAGCCCTGAAGCAGCGTTTCGAGCAGGCGGGCTTCACCAACGTGGCGGTCAAGCCGAAATTCATGGGCACCAACATGATTTGGACGGCGCGCAAGCCAGGCTGACCGCATTCGGTTGCCGGAATGGTGCGGGACTGCGTGGAGACAAAGAATCCGGGACGGAAATGGCAGACTCGAGACATGGAACCTCGCGATAAATTCGACCTGCTTGCAGAGCCGCCGGCCATCGAGGAGTATTTGGCGCTGCGGGAGAGTGCCGGCCTCTCGCAAAAGACGCCCGAACAGGGAGCCGCTGCGTTGACGGGCAGCTGGTTCTTCTGCCACATGCGGGAGCAAAGTTCTGGCCGCGCCGTGGCCATGGGCCGCGTCATTGGTGACGGCGGGTGGTACTTCCACATCGCTGACATGGCGACACTGCCTGAATTGCAAGGGCACGGTTTGGGCCGCCAGGTCATCGATGCGCTGGTCGCCCACATTCGGGCAAACGCTCCGGAAAACCCCTACATCACGTTGATCGCGGACCCGCCGGGAAGGCGCCTGTATGAGAAGACGGGTTTCACCGAAATCAATCCCTCCCGCGGCATGGAACTGCCCTGGGTTCGTAAGTGAGCAGTGAGGAATGGCTGGTGTCATGAATCTTGAGGACGATCCCGAGCGGGCCGCCAAGCTGTGCCGCGAAGCGCAGCAGCGCCTCATGCTTCGAGCGTCAGGGTTGGGCGAGGGAGACGTGCGGTCCCCGAGCCAACTACCAGGCTGGACCGTGGCCCATGTGTTGACCCATCTGGCCCGAAACGCCGACGCCCACGCGCGGCGTCTGGCAGGTTCGCTGGCAGGAATGGACGTGCCGAAATACGAACATGGGCCGGAGCAGCGCAGCAGCGAGATCGAAGCCGGGGCAACGCGGCCAGCGGAGCGAATAATTGCCGATCTGAAAAACAGCGTCGCGCAGCTGGAGGAGGTCTTCTCCCAATGCTCCGCGGCGGGATGGCCCAACGGGCACCTGCTGGGTGGTGGGGACTACGGAGCGGCCGGCTGCCCGGCGCATCGGCTCCGCGAAGTGGAGATGCATCACGTCGATCTTGGGCTGGGGTACACGCCGTCGGACTGGTCTGCTGAGTATGTTGACTGGGACCTGCAGGTTTTGCTTGCCACCGTCCCCGAACGGCTCGGCTCAGCCAATAGACGCCGTGCTTTCATGGCCTGGCTGGCCGGGCGCGGCCCTTTGGATCCGCAAATACCGCTGCACCCTTGGTAGGCGGGGTCCTGCCGGTTGACCAGGAGCCCGTTAAACGTGGATGTCCTCCCAGTCGAAATCCGTCACGGTGCCACTCTCCCAGTCTTGCCGCAGAATCGCGTAGGCGATGGAGGCAAGATGGCCGCCGTTGTTTGTGGGCCAGGCCAGCCTGTAGTGCGCTTCCTTGAGGAAACCTGCCCGGATGAAGGTTTTCCGCATTGCAATGTTGTCCTCGCGGGTTTGTCCCTCGAAACGCATCGTTTCCGGCATGGACGTGAAAACGAGGTCGCACAGTGCACGAAGAACCGCCGGCCCAAGGCCCTTGCCCCGCCGGGATTCGTCAAGGCGGAGATCGAAGAGGGGTGCATCTGACTCGTGGAGGTCTTCCAGTGTAACCATGCCGACTTGGTCGCCGTCGTTCGTGACCCAATAGCCTTGGGTGTCCGGGTTCCAGAACCTGCCCTTTTCAATGTTGGCGCGAATCGTGTCAGCTTGCGGCGCGGTTTGAACATGGAAGGGGAAGTGGTTGCCCGCCAGAAATTGGACCACCTGGTCGGTGTCGGAGGGCGTCATTGCGGTGAACTCGATGGGCATGGTCAGAGCCTAGCGCCTGGTGCGCAGCGGTGGGCAGGTCGAGGGGATTTTCTGCAACAGTTCATTCGTGGCCGGACAGCCAATCCCTGTCGTGCAGTGGGGAATCAGTCGTGCAGTGGGTGCTCAGTCGTGCAGTGGGTGCTCAGTCGTGCAGCTCCCGCTCCCCGTAAGCCGTCAGGGCCTCCCGCACAAAAGTCGCACCATCGGCCCCGCCGTAGTTGGCGGCAAAGCGCCCGTCGGCAACGTACATCTCCGCCAGGCCCAGGACGTAACCACGGACTTCCGCTGCCGATGCGCCTGCGGCGGCGGGCGTGCCGGGGACCGAGCGCAGCCACTCGACATGGCGCCGTGCCAGCTCCTGCGCCTCGGGGGAGGCGGGCGAATCCCCGCTGGAGAAGGCGGCAATCCAAGCGCGGTTCAACGCTGCCGCCCGCTCCTTCCACGCCGCCTGACCCGAGGCGCCCTGCGA
>JBBSQT010000336.1:0-2694 GCA_038243775.1 Actinomycetales bacterium
CAAGGGCAAGCGCTTCAACCTTGACCTGCTTGAGGCTGTCGAGCTGGGGTTCCTGCTGGAACTGGCCAAGGTCATGACCGTGGCGGCCCTGCACCGTGAAGAGTCGCGCGGCGGCCACTACCGCGAAGACTTCCCGGACCGGGATGATGAGAACTTCATGAAACACTCCATGGCCTACCTCGACGCGAACGTTACCGCCGAAAGCTCCAAGGAGCACATCGCCGGGATCCGTCTGGAGACCAAGCCTGTTGTTGTTACCCGTTACCAGCCGATGGTGAGGAAGTACTAATGAGCACCATGGAAACCGCCGAAACCGCTCCGGAGCCGGCATCAAAGATTGAATTGCCCGCCCACCTGGGCGGCGGCGGTGAAATCCCCACGTTCGACGTCACCTTGCGTGTTCGCCGCTACGACCCCGAGTTCTCGGAAGAGTCCCGGTGGGAAAACTTCACCATGACCATGTACGGCACCGACCGCGTGCTGGATGCCCTGCACAAGGTCAAGTGGGAGCAGGACGGCTCGCTGTCCTTCCGCCGTTCCTGTGCGCACGGCGTGTGCGGCTCCGATGCCATGCGCATCAACGGCCGCAACCGCCTGGCGTGCAAGACCCTGTTGAAGGACCTGGACACCTCCAAGCCCATCACTGTCGAGCCCATCAAGGGCCTGCCGGTGGAGAAGGACTTGATCGTGGACATGGAACCCTTCTTCCAGTCCTTCCGCGAGGTCATGCCGTTCCTGGTCAACCGCGACCACGCCCCCACCAAGGAACGCCTGCAGTCCGCCGAGGACCGCGCACGCTTCGACGACACCACCAAGTGCATCCTGTGCGCCGCGTGCACGTCCTCCTGCCCCGTGTTTTGGACGGACGGCCAGTACTTCGGCCCGGCAGCCATTGTGAATGCCCACCGCTTCATCTTTGACTCCCGTGACGACGCCGGCGACATGCGCCTGGAGATCCTCAACGACAAGGAAGGCGTGTGGCGTTGCCGCACCACCTTCAACTGCACCGAAGCATGCCCGCGCGGCATCCAGGTCACCCAGGCCATTGCCGAGGTCAAGCAGGCCATCCTGGCCCGCCAGATCTAGTCTCTGCCACACACGAAAGCGCCGCTCCCCTGGTGGGGGCGGCGCTTTTGCTGTTCCCGGGCTGTGCCGTCGCCCCTCCCCCATTCCGGGTTAGCGGGAAGTACGACGGCGGTTGGCGGGATCCGCGCGTAAGCCCGCCTCACGCCGTCGTGCTGCAGTGCAGCTCAGGGATGCGGGCGGGGACGAGTGTGCCGTGGCGCCCGCGTGAGGGAAATTCTTGGACGGGCCCGGAGGTCTGAGGCGACGACTGCCGCGATGGCCGCGGAGATCAGGTAGACCTGGCTGAGCAGGAAGAACCAGACAAACAGGCCCAGGATCACGGCGAAGGGCGCCAGGAGGGCGTTGTTGGTGATGCCATTGAGCAGCATCGCGCTGAAAAAGCGCAGGACCGTCGCGCCGGCGCCGGAGAACAGTGCCGCCAGCACCAGGACGCGCCGCCGCACGCGCACCCGGGAGGCCATGCTGAACATGACCATGGCAACGGCCACGTCCAGAATCAACATCAAGGCGATGGAGGCCAGCTGTGCCGTGGCCCCGGTGAAGAACGCGCCCCAGCCCAGGAAGGCACTGACACGTCCCATGGCGGCGGTGCTCAACAGGCCCAACGCACTGGTCGCCACAAGTGCCACCGCCAGCACAACCAGCGTCACCCCGTCGCGCAGCTTGGATACAATGGGGTTGGTCCTGTCCCGGGCCAGTCCAAGAATGGAACGGATGCCTTCGCGCAGGCCGTTGATCCAGCCCATCGCGGTGACCAGCAGGGCACCCAGCGAGATGATCAGGGTCGCACCGAAGCCGCCGGTGCCGAGGAGCTGGTCAGGGGTGGCCAGGCCGCCGTCGCCGGTGTCGATGAGGCCGGGAGTGCTCGCGGCGACGAGGTCAATGACCGCGTCGCGCAGCACCTCGTTGTCCGCGGCGAACATGCCAAAAATGGCAAAGCCGGCGACCAGCATGGCGCCGACGGAAAAGAACATCAGGTAGGCGATGCCGGCCGCCAGGACGGGCCCGCGGCGGCGGGTGTACAGGTTCCAGACCCGCAGTGGAAACGTTTGCGCCGCCACCGCATTCAGCCATTGGGACACCAGTGAGAGCTGCGCCAAGGGTCCTTTGTTGCTGCGGGATTCCCGAAGCGCCTGCTGTTTGCCGTGGGTCCATTTCGCCAATGCCTTGCGGTCCAGCGGGCTAGGTGGCGGCAAGGGCGGGGCGGCCATCGGCTTTTTTGCCAGCACCCCGGGGGCGGAAAAGCTGGGGAGGAGGGCAGCCTCCGGCCCAAGCCTAGGCTCGTCCGGAACCGCCAAGGGCCAGCTCCTCCCGAAGCGACCAGACACCGTCAATGTAGTTGTACAGTCCGATGCTGAAGACCTCAAGGTCGGCCGAGAAGTCAGCCATCTCTTCGGTGGCGCGTGCCATTTGCGCGGGATCAAGGTCATGGGCGATCGTCAGGTGCGGATGGTAGGTGAATGCCAGCAAGTGCTCCACAGGCCCCTGCAACAGTTCCGCATGCAGCTGCACACACTCCTGCGCCCCTTCTTCCACGTTCAAAAAGACCACCGGGGACAACGGCTCAAAGGAACCCGTCCCGCGCAGTGCGATCCGGAAGGGTTTTTC
>JBBSQT010000337.1:0-2694 GCA_038243775.1 Actinomycetales bacterium
AAAACCGCTCAAACCCGGGTCTTCCCAGTGTTTAAGCGGTTTTTGTTCGGTCGGGCTGACAGGATTTGAACCTGCGACCCCTTGACCCCCAGTCAAGTGCGCTACCAAGCTGCGCTACAGCCCGATTGTTCATCCCCGGGATTTTATCTCCCTTGGCTGAACCACCGGAAAAAGTTTACCCCATATTTTGCAGCGGCATGACCAAACCCTGTGTGATGGGTATCTCACGTCCCGGCCGGGACGAACCCCGGCCGGAACGACCCCGGCCAGGACGAGGGCGGAGGCTACTTCTTGCGGCTGCGCTTCTCACGGACGCGCATGGCAACTTCGATGGGCGTGCCCTCGAAGCCGAAGGTTTCGCGCAGGCGGCGGGTGATGAAGCGGCGGTATCCGGGATCCAAGAAGCCGGTGGTGAACAGGACAAACTTCGGCGGCCGGTTGGAGGCCTGGGTGCCGAAGAGGATGCGGGGCTGCTTGCCGCCGCGGACCGGGTGCGGATGTTCTGCCACGAGCTCCCCCAGGAACGCGTTCAGGCGGCCCGTGGGAACGCGGCGGTCCCAGTTTTCCAGTGCCAGGTCCAGGGCGGGAACCAGCTTGTCCTTGTGCCAGCCGGTCTTGGCCGAGATGTTCACGCGCGGGGCCCAGTCAACGTGGGCCAGGTCCGTTTCGATTTCTCGTTCCAGGTACTTGCGGCGCTCATCATCCATCAAGTCCCACTTGTTGAACGCAAGCACCAGTGCCCGGCCGGATTCAATGGCCAGCTGCAGGATGCGCACATCCTGCTCGCTCAGCACCTCATCCACGGCCAGCAGCACCACGGCCACCTCGGCCTTTTCCAGGGCTGTCTGGGTGCGCAGCGACGCGTAGAAGTCGGCACCCTGCGCCATATGCACGCGGCGGCGGATGCCTGCCGTGTCAACGAAGCGCCAGGTGCGCCCGCCCAGTTCGATCATTTCGTCAACGGGGTCCCGGGTGGTGCCGGCAACATTGTCAACGACAACGCGTTCCGAGCCTGCCAGCTTGTTCAGCAGCGAGGACTTGCCCACGTTCGGCCGGCCAATCAGTGCGATGCGCCGCGGGCCGCCCGTGCGCTCAAGACCGGCGACGGCGGAAAACTCCGGCAGGACTTCCAGGACACGGTCCAGCATGTCTGCCACACCGCGCCCGTGCACGGCCGAGACCGGCAGCGGCTCGCCCAGGCCAAGGCCCCACAGCGTGGCAATGTCGGCTTCCTGCACCAGGTCATCAATCTTGTTGCCGACCAGGATGACCGGCTTCTTGGCCTTGCGCAGCATCCGCACAATGGCTTCGTCGGAGGAGGTGATGCCCACAATGGCATCAACCACCAGCAGCACGGCGTCGGCCGTTTCCACCGCGATCTCGGCCTGCTCGGCCACGCGCAGGTCCAGGCCGCGGGCGTCCCGCTCCCAGCCGCCGGTGTCCACGAGGGTGAAGTGGCGCCCGCTCCAGTTGGCGTCGTACTGCACACGGTCGCGGGTGACGCCGGGGGTGTCTTCGACGACGGCCTCGCGGCGGCCCAGGATGCGGTTGACCAGGGTGGACTTGCCCACGTTGGGACGTCCCACAATGGCCAGGACCGGGTTCTGCCGGGTCGGGTCGAAGTCGGCACCGTCGTCGAACTCGCCGGAGAGCAGGGCAGCATCTTCGTCGTCGAGCTCGTAGTTGCCCAGGCCCGCGAGGAGGCCGGCAGCGCGTGCGTCCGCATCCTCGTCGGAGATGGCCGCGAGCCGCTGCGCTACCTGGTCAGTGCCGGCGGGTACATATTCCGGGTGGCCAAACTCACCTTCGCCGGTGGGTGTGGCTGACGTTGAGTCGGTCATGGTTGCTGTCCTTTGTGCATTGAAGATAGGTCATCGTCCGCAGGCAAATCCTGCCCTGTTGCGGCTTGTGCGCTGGCTATGTGGCCGGCCATCCGCACGCGGATTTGTTCGGTTGCTCTGTCCATTGAAACACGCCCGGATACGCCCGGTTCACGTGTGATGGCCATCGCCTCGCCAAACACCACATGCAGTTTGCGCCGTGGTGTCGGAAATTTGTTGCGGTGTTCACCGCGGTGCCGGGTGCCCAGGATGGCCACGGGCAGGACGGCGGCTGCCGAGTTCAGTGCCAGCCACGCGACTCCGCCGTTGACACTGGAAGCGTCCCCGCTCCCCCGGGTGCCTTCGGGCAGGATGCCCACACAGTCCCCGCGGTCCAGGACCGCCTTGGCGGTCTGCAGTGCGGCTCTGTCCCCCGCCCGGTTGACGGGGATTTGCCCCGAAGCGTGCAAACCCCGGCCCAAAAATCCCTTGAACATGTCGTGGCGGACCATGACATACATGTAGCGGGGGCCGGCCCCAACCATGACGGGTCCGTCAAGGTATTTCAGGTCGTCGGCGGCAAACACCACGGGACCGGTGGCCGGAATGTTCTCCCGGCCCGCCACGGTGGTACTGTACACCGCGTGGTCAATGACCCGCCCCAGCGGCCGGCTCCAGCGGGTTTTGCAACCCGGCGGGGCGCCCGTCAAAACGCGCAGTGGTTTATGTGTTCCGGTCATTCAGCCGGGCCTGCATTCACTGCCCGGCGCACCACGGCGATGACGGCGGCAACAGTCTGCTTAAAGTCCAGGTCCGAGGAGTCCACGGTGTACACGCCGTCGGCGGCACGCTGAAAGTCAACAACCGTGGAGTC
>JBBSQT010000338.1:0-2681 GCA_038243775.1 Actinomycetales bacterium
ACGGCCACCGACGATCCCGGCCAGGGCGTGGTGGCCAGCACCCAGCGCACGTGGGCTGCGTACGCCCACGACACGGAGATCCGCGGCGGCCTGAGCCGCTCCCCGGCGCAAATGTACGCTGATTCCGACCCCGCCGATTACCTCTTTGACATGAACGGCCGCTCTGCCCTGCGGAACATGATGACGGTGCTGCCGGAGTTTCTGGCAAAATTTCTTGCCACCTCGGGCCTGTCACTGCAGGACTTGTCGCTGGTGATTCCGCATCAGGCCAGCCCGGCCATCACGGTGGCCCTGCGCCGCATCGGCATCCCGCGGGAACAGTACGTTGACTGGGTGGCTGAGATTGGCAACATGGTCTCGGCCTCGGTGGGATACGTGCTGGCCAAGGTCTTGGAACAGGAACGGGTGCGCGAAGGTGACACCGTGATGTTGTTTGGCACCGCGGCCGGGCTGACGGCAAACGCTTTGGTGCTGCGGCTTTAGCCCCGGCCCACAACTTTTTGCCAAAAGTACGACGGCGGGAGGCGCCTTCCAGCGAAAGACGCCTCCCGCCGTCGTACTTCACAACAAGCCCGGGCCGGCAATTACACCCCGGCAGGAACCCGTTCCTCACTGCGCCGGGCCGCGGGAACCGGGAGGTCCACGGCTTCCTCGGCAGCCGGCGGCCCGCCGTGGCCGTCTTCCTCCATGTTGATCTCATCGAAGGGGTCGCGGCCGGACAGGACCTCGCGGGCCTTGTCGATGTCCAGCTCGTGGGTCCACTTGCCGATCAGCAAGGTGGCGACGGCGTTGCCGGTGAAGTTGGTGAGGGCGCGGCACTCGGACATGAACTTGTCGATGCCCACAATCACGCCCATGCCGTCGAGCAGCACCGGCTTGTGGGCGGCCAAACCAGCGGCCAGGGTGGCCAGGCCGGCACCGGTGACACCCGCTGCACCCTTGGATGCGATGACCATGAAGACCAGCAGGCCAATCTGCTCGCCGAGGTTCATCGGCAGGCCCATGGCGGTGGAGATGAACAGTGCGCTCATGGTCAGGTAGATGGCGGTGCCGTCCAGGTTGAAGGAGTAGCCGGTGGGGACGGTGATGCCAACCACGGGCTTGGACACTCCGGCGTGCTCCATCTTAGCCATCAGCCGCGGCAAAGCGGATTCGGAGGAGGAGGTTGCAAAGATCAGCAGGTATTCGCGGCCCAGGTAGCGCATGAGCGTGAAGATGTTCAGGCCCGTCACCAGGCGCAGGATGGAGCCGAGGATGATCACAATGAACAGTGCACAGGTGAGGTAGAAGGCGCCCATGAGGATGGCCATGGAACCAATGGCAGCCCAGCCGGTGGCACCCACCACGGCGGCAATCGCACCAAATGCGCCGACAGGTGCAAGCCACATGATCATGGTCATGAGCTTGAAGACAACCTTTTGTACGTGCTTGACACCGTTGAGCACCGGCTCGCCGGCCTTGCCCAGGGACTGCACGGCGAAACCAACCATGAGCGCCAGCACCAGGGTGGGCAGCACGGGAATGTCAGCGGGGATCATCTCCATGAGAAACTTCACGGTGCCGTTCTCCTCGGCGCCGCCACCTGCCTTGTATGGCTGCAGGTGCAGGCCGGCGCCCGGGTGGATGATGTTGCCCACCAGCAGGCCAATGGCGAGTGCCACGGTGGACATGGTCATGAAGTACAGCAGCGCCAGTCCGCCCACCTTGCCCACGGTGGCGGCCTTGGCGATCGAACCAACACCAATCACCAGCGTGCAGAAAATGATGGGCGCAATGACCATCTTGATCAGGGCAATGAACATGGTCCCGAGCGGCTTGAGGGCCTTGCCAACCTCAGGAGCCAGCAAGCCGATGGCAGCACCGAACACCACGGCCGCAATGACGGCGATGTACAGCCAGTGGGTCTTGTCCATTTTGCGGCGTGCGGGCTTGGCCTTGGCCGCGGACCCTCGTCCTTGAGAGCTCATGGTGACTCCTTGCGTTGCTGGTGATTAACATGGGTAGGTGGGGCGTGCGATCCGCCTCACATAAGATTGCCGGTCGACGTGACTTATCTCACCGTTGTGTTCATACTGGTCGCACGAAAGGTGAGAAATGTTTTGGCGCAGTTGGAGCATTGCCACCCGACTCTTCGCTGCCAACCTGGTCTTTGTCCTGCTGCTGACAGCCGGGCTGGCAACGGCACTGGTGTTCGATGCCCGTGCCAGGATCCATGAACAGACCCAGCAGCGCATGGTCTCGATCGCCGCCGCGATGGCGGATTCGCCCGCGGTGATCCAGGCGGCATCCAGCCCCGATCCGGCTGCGGCGCTGGAACCTTATGCCCTTGCTGTCATGCGGGACGCCAATGTCGACTTCATCACCATGATGGATTTGAACGGCAAACGGTGGACACACCCCAACCCGGAGCAGATCGGACTCCAATACACCGGCTCCATCAAGGAAGCCCGGGCCGGGGAGACCTATTTTGAGACCACCCTGGGCACGCTCGGTCCGTCGGTGCGTGTCATCGTCCCGATCAAGGGTTCCACAGGGAAGGTTCTGGGGATGGTTGCCGCGGGCATGACGGTCAGCAATGTCCAGGTCCTGGTCGCCGCCAGGAGTCCTGCTGCGCTGGGGTTGGCTGCGGCGCTGCTGCTGGCCGGCTCACTGGCAGCCTGGCTGCTGGGCAGGTACCTTCG
>JBBSQT010000339.1:0-2677 GCA_038243775.1 Actinomycetales bacterium
ACCGTGGCGTGGTCAAAGGGGTCGATGATTTCCGGGATGAAGTGGTCCTCCCACACGTGGTTTCCATCCTTCGTCTCCACACATTCCCCGGCCACGCCCGGGCCCATGACCTCGGAGAGCCCGTAAATGTCGCAGGCGTGAAGGCCCATGCCCGTTTCCAGTTCCTGGCGCATTTCCTCCGTCCACGGTTCGGCACCACACACGGCAAACTTCAGCGAGGTGGCCCGCGGGTCGAAGCCGCGGCGGGCGATGGCATCCATGATGGTCAACAGGTACGTGGGCGTGCACATGATGGCATCGGGTTCGAAATCAAGGATCAGCTGAACCTGCTTCTCTGTCTGCCCTCCTGACATGGGGATGACGGTGGTGCCCAGCGCTTCGGCGCCGTAGTGGGCGCCCAGGCCGCCGGTGAACAGGCCGTAGCCGTAGGCGTTGTGGACCTTCATCCCGGGGCGGACGCCGGAGGCACGCATGGACCTGGCCACCAGGGACGCCCACATGCTGATGTCATTTTTTGTGTATCCCACCACCGTGGGCCGGCCTGTGGTGCCGGAGCTGGCATGGATGCGAATCACCTCGGACTGAGGCACGGCAAACATGCCGAACGGATACTCCTGGCGCAGGTCTTCCTTGGTGGTGTACGGGAACTTCGCCAGGTCTCCCAGCTCCCTGGCATCGGAGGGGTGGACGCCGGCCGCATCGAACTTGCGTTTGTACAGCGGTACGCGCTCGTAGGCCCAGGTCAGGGTGTGCCGGAGCCGGGAGAGCTGCAGCGCCTCCAACTCGTCGCGCCCCATGAGTTCGGCGGGGTCCAGCTGGGCGGGGTTGGCCCCGTGCGGATTGCTGGTGCTGGTCATGGCACGGACCTTTCACTGTGGATGCTGTTGGGGACTGTCCGGCTGCGTCCGCGGAATTCGGCGACCACGGTGGGGGAGTCGGCATCCCCGGCGAAGACCTGAACGTCGTAGAGCCCGCTGCGTCCCTGTTGCTGGCGCAGGTTCGCGACGGCGGTGATGCGCTGGCCTGTGTGGGTTGGTGCCAGGAAATTAATGTCGACGCCGGATGCAACAGTGACGGCGTCCCCGCCGCCGGCCGGATTGCAGGCCAGTGCAAAGGCGGAATCGGCGAAGGCAAAGATCATCCCGCCATGGGTGGTCCCAAATCCGTTCATCATTTCTTCGCGCAGCGTCATGGCGATGACCGCATGCCCGCCTCCCAGCTCAAGCACCTCGATGCCGAGCCACTGTGACGCACGGTCGTTGAGCAGGATCGCGTGGGCGGCCCCGAAGTCAACGGCCCCCGAACCAGCCCCCATGCCTGAATCAGCCACGGCCATGTGCCCTCCCATTTTCTGCCGAGTGTTCATTAGGCAATACCTTTGTGGCCGGTCTGTCAATGAATCACTTTTCTGCCCGCGTCCGGACCGTCGAGCGATTGACGGGCCCTGCAGGCCATTATATCCTGAACGAACGGTCGGTAACTAATTATGGGCCGTCGGTTAAGGAGACGCCATGGCACAGCAACAGCCCGTCGACGAGGACGGGCAGGCAACCTTTGATGCAGTCATCGCCAGGGATTCCCGGGTTGAGCCCAAGGACTGGATGCCTGCGGACTACCGGCAGGCGCTGGTCCGGCAGATGTCCCAGCACGCGCATTCGGAGATCATCGGCATGCAGCCGGAGGCCAATTGGATCACCCGCGCCCCCAGCCTGAAACGCAAGGCCATCTTGATGGCGAAGGTGCAGGACGAGGCCGGCCACGGGCTGTACCTTTATTCGGCCACGGAAACCCTCGGCGCCACGCGGGACGAAATGACGGAAGCCCTGCTGGCCGGCAAGGCCCGGTACTCCTCCATTTTCAACTACCCGGCCGTGACCTGGGCGGACATGGGCGCCATCGGTTGGATGGTCGACGGCGCCGCGATCACCAACCAGGTGCCGCTGTGCCGGGCGTCGTACGGGCCGTACGCCAGGGCCATGGTGCGCATCTGCAAGGAGGAATCCTTCCACCAGCGGCAGGGTTTTGAGATCCTGCTGGAACTTTCGCACGGAACCGCCGGGCAGAAGGCCATGGCACAGGATGCCGTGAACCGCTGGTACGCCCCATCGCTGATGATGTTCGGTCCGCCGGATGCCGATTCGCCCAATTCGCGCCAGTCCATGGCCTGGAACATCAAGCGCTTCGGCAACGACGAACTCCGCTCCCGTTTTGTGGGCATGCTCGCCGAACAGGTCAAGGTGCTGGAGCTCGAGCTGCCCGATCCCGACGTCCGCTACAACGAGGTCACCAAATCCTGGGATTACGGGCCCCTTGACTGGACCGAGTTCAATGAGGTCCTCGCCGGCCGCGGCCCCTGCAATGCCCAGCGCATGGAGCGCCGCCGTGCCGCGCACGACGACGGAGCCTGGGTTCGCGAGGCCGCCGCCGCTTACGCCGCCAAACAGTCCGCACAAAACCAAAAAGAGGCCGCATAGCCATGGGTGCAGAGTCAGCTTGGCCTCTGTGGGAGGTGTTCGTCCGCTCGAACCGCGGCCTGAGCCACGTCCACGCCGGATCCCTTCACGCCCCCGACGCCACCATGGCGCTGCGCAATGCCCGCGACCTGTACACCCGGCGCAACGAAGGGGTGTCGATCTGGGTGGTCCCTTCAGAGGCGATCGCCGCCTCCGACCCCGAT
>JBBSQT010000340.1:0-2668 GCA_038243775.1 Actinomycetales bacterium
AAATTGGGCAGAAAATAAAAGGAGATACCGGAGTGGGGGATGTTTAAATTGTAGGGCATACCCTGTCGTCCGGAAAGCCCGAAAGCCCATGGCCGCCCGTGAGGTTCGGCACACGCTGTTTTTCAAGGACGACGGCGGGACCTCCGGCCGTCGTCCGGCTGCCGGGGCTCGTGCGGCGGCTCGAGCAGCGGCTCGTGCGGCGGCGCAGCACCAAGCACTTTATTTATGCGCCGGCGAAGGCTCCCCGTTGGCGTCACTGTTGAAGCTGCGCCGCCGCGGAGGCTGCGGAGGCGCATAAATTAAGTCACTTTAGACATGCGCCGCCGTGGAGGCTGCGGAGGCGCATAAATTAAGGCACTTCAGTAAATTAAGGCACTTCAGACATGCGCCGTCTTGGCCTCCACCGGGGCGCATGGTTTCGGCGCCCCGCCGGTCAGTTTGTGGCCGCTTCAGCCCGGGTGTCAGCTAGCAGCCGCGGCAGCCAGAATCTTGGGGAACCTCGCGTGGAAGTGGCTGGACAGCGTAAGCTCACCGGCAGCTTCCAGTTCCTGCAGGGTGCTGACGTCCGCAGCGGTGGGGTTGCTGAAGAATTTGCCCACCGTGATCCCGTGGTCCGGCACGTGGTGCACCACAATCGCGTCCCCGGCTTCTGCCTTACCCGGTTCGAGCACGCGCAAATATGTGCCAACAAGCCCGGCCCGTGTGAATCTTTTGACCCACTGTGGCTCGCCCATCCGTTCTGCAAAGGTGGCGCAGGGAACCCTCGGTTGGGTGACCTCCAGCAGCGCCGTGCCGACGCGCCACCGCGTGCCGATCACGGCTTCCGTTGTGGCCACACCCTGGGTGCGCAGGTTTTCGCCAAACAGCCCCGCGGGGACGGGGCGCCCCAGTTCGGCGCTCCAGTAGTCGGCTTCTTCCTGCGAGTAGGCGTAGATGGCCTGGTCCGGACCGCCGTGGTGTTCGGTGTCGCCCTGCACATCGCCAAACACGCCAAACTTGCGCAGTTTCAGTGGCCCCTCGGCGGGGCGCTTGTCAATGGCTGTGACGCCGAAGCCGGTCTTCGTGGTGATCAATTGGTGGACGCGGCAGATGGCGAGCAGGGACCCGGTGCGGGAAGTCAGTTCCTTCATGGGTTAACGGTAAGCCAGGGCCGGGAAAGCAGCGGCTCACGACCCCAAGTGAACGGCCCGGAGCCGTCATGTTACGCCTCAATCAGCTCCGCTTCCTCAAGCACGTCAGCTTCCGAGGCCCAGCGCGGCAGGAACGACGCAGCAACGGCAGCAAGGACCATGCCGCCGGCCATGATCCACATGGTGAACGTGAACCCGTCGATGAACACGGCCGACTTGCTGGTCCCGGTGCTGCCCTCGAGGGCGTCGAAGAAGGTGGTGCCGATGATGGCAACACCCAGAGCGCCGGCGAGCTGGCTTGTCGTGTTGAACAGGCCCGAGGCGCTGCCGGCGAACTTGGTGGGGACCTCCGAGAGCACGAAGATGCCCACGGGTGCCACGACCATGCCGAATCCTGCGCCACTCAGGGCGAGGCCTGCGATCAAATGCCACGGCGTTACGGTTCCGCCCGCGGCCTGCACCGTCAGGATCAGCACCACAAAGCCGATGGCGATCACCAGCGGACCAAGCTGCAGAACAACCCGGCCGATTTTGCGCGCCAGGATGGCTGCGGAAATACCCGCCAAAATGGGGACCATCAAGGAGAACGGCAACATGGTGAGCCCGGCCTCCAGGATGGGATAGTCAAGACCCAGCTGCAGAAACAGTGTCTGGATCAAGAAGAAGCCGTTCATGGGGATGAAGAAGAGGAACATCATGGCGATGCCGGCGGCAAACGGCCGGCTCTTGAACAGTGACACTGCCACGAGCGGCTCAGCCCCGCGCCGCTCTTCCCGGCGCTGCAGCAGCACAAAGCCCACCAGCACCAGCACGCCGAACACCATCGACAGGTACGTCCACAGCGGCCAGCCTTCCTCCCGGCCCATGGTCAGCGGGTAAAGGATGGCCAGCATGCCCACCGCCAAAATGACGACGCCGGACAGGTCCAGTTTGTGCCGGACCGGCGCCTTGGATTCGGGGACGAACTTGATCGCACAGATCACGGCGAAGATGCCCACGGGAATGTTGACAAGGAAGATGGTGCGCCAACCCCAGCCGAACAGGTCGGCGTCGGTGAGGATGGCACCCAGAATGGGGCCGGACACGGCGGCCACACCGGCCAGCGCGGAAAATCCGGCCATGGCCCCGGCACGTTCGGAGGGCTTGTACATGACCTGCAGGCTGGAGAGCACCTGTGGGATCATGGCGGCTGAGGCGAAACCCTGCAGCGCGCGGGAGGCAATGAGCATCTCCGGGTTCATGGCGGCGCCGCACAGTACGGATGCCACGGTGAACACCACCAGGCCAATGATGAAGACCTTCTTGCGCCCGTAGATGTCCCCCAGCCGCGAGCCCGTGATCAAGCCAATGGCCAGGGCGAGGGTATAGGAGGCCACCATCCATTGCAGCTCGGCATTTTGGGCGCCCAGGGCCCGCTCGATGTCGGGCAGGGCGACGTTGACAATGGTGGCGTCAAGCAGCTCCATGAACGACGCCATGAATAGGGAGATCAGGGCGATGGTGCGGGCCTTGCCAACGGGCGGGGCAGATTTCATGCA
>JBBSQT010000341.1:0-2654 GCA_038243775.1 Actinomycetales bacterium
GCCGGCGTCACCACGCGGCTCAAGGCTGACGGCTCCCAAAGGAACAAATACCCGCAGGCGCCGTGCCCGGCTGGAATTCCCGCCGGGCACGGCGCCTGCAACAGTTGCGCGTGGAGCGTTACTGCTCCTGCATGGGGATCCGGACCCCGCGCTCGGCGGCCACGTCAACGGCACGCTCGTAGCCGGCGTCGGCATGGCGGATGACGCCCATCCCCGGGTCATTCGTCAGCAACCGGGACAGCTTCTCGGCTGCCAGCGGCGTGCCGTCGGCAACGGAGACCTGGCCGGCGTGGATGGAGCGGCCGATTCCGACGCCGCCGCCGTGGTGGATGGAGACCCAGGTGGCGCCGGAGGCGGTGTTTAGCATGGCGTTCAGCAGCGGCCAGTCGGCGATCGCGTCGGAGCCGTCCTTCATGGCCTCGGTCTCACGGTAGGGGGATGCGACCGAGCCGGAGTCCAGGTGGTCGCGGCCAATCACGATCGGCGCCGATACCTTGCCCGAAGCCACGAGCTCGTTGAACAGCACACCGGCCTTGGCGCGTTCGCCGTAGCCAAGCCAGCAGATCCGTGCCGGCAGGCCCTCGAACTCAACGTGCTCGGCGGCGGCGTCGAGCCAGCGGTGCAGGTGGGTGTTCTCGGGGAACAGTTCCTTCAAGGCCTCGTCGGTGACGCGGATGTCCTCGGGGTCACCGGAGAGTGCCACCCAGCGGAACGGGCCCATGCCTTCGCAGAACAGCGGGCGGATGTACGCCGGGACGAATCCGGGGAATTCAAACGCACGGTTGTAGCCGCCCTTGCGGGCCTCGTCGCGGATCGAGTTGCCGTAGTCGAACACCTCGGCGCCGGCGTCCTGGAATTCCACCATGGCCTGTACGTGGCGGGCCATCGCGTTCTGCGACTTCTTCGTGAAACCTTCGGGATCCGATTCTGATTCGGCGGCCCATTCAGCGACCGAGTATTCGGTGGGCAGGTAGGAGAGCGGGTCGTGGGCGCTGGTCTGGTCGGTGACAATGTCGACCGTGAACTCACCGGCCTGGTGGCGGCGCAGGATCTCCGGGAAAATTTCTGCGGCGTTGCCCACCACACCCACGGACAGCGGGGTTTTGGAGGCCTTGGCGGCCAGCACGCGTTCCAGCGCCACATCCAGCGACGGTGCCAGCTCGTCCAGGTAGCGCTTGTTGACGCGGCGCTGCAGGCGCTCCTCGGACACGTCAACGATCAGGCACGCCCCGCCGTTCAAGGTGACGGCGAGGGGCTGGGCACCGCCCATGCCGCCGCAGCCGCCCGTCAAAGTAAACGTGCCGGCCAAGGTGCCGCCGAAGCGCTTCTCACCAATGGCGGCGAAGGTCTCGAAGGTGCCCTGCAGGATCCCCTGGGTGCCAATGTAGATCCAGGATCCGGCCGTCATCTGGCCGTACATCATCAGGCCCTCGGCCTCGAGCTTGCGGAATTCGGGCCACGTGGCCCAGTCGCCCACCAGGTTCGAGTTGGCCAGCAGCACCCGCGGCGCCCACACGTTGGTGCGGAAAACACCCACGGGCTTGCCCGACTGCACGAGGAGGGTCTCGTCGTCGTCAAGGGTCTTCAGCGTGGCCACAATCGCGTCGTACGCTTCCCAGGAGCGGGCCGCGCGGCCGGTACCGCCATAAACCACCAGGTCCTCGGGGCGTTCGGCAACCTCCGGGTCCAGGTTGTTCATGAGCATGCGCAGGGGCGCTTCGGTCTGCCAGGACTTGGCGGACAGCTCGGTGCCGTGGGCTGCGCGGATGGTGCGGGAGGGGTCATGCATCGTTGCCATGATGGGATTCCTTAGTGACTGGTGAATCGTGGGTTCCGGAGTGCTCCGGCAAAATTGCTATGTGTCCATCAAAGCCCCGCCAGCCGCTCATTCCTAGGGGCAGGACACCCCCGCTGTCTGTGATCCAAGACGATAGGCCCACTGGGGATTTACGACGGCGGACCTCGCCTCCCCCGCCGCCCCCACACAGGTGCGGGGAGAGAAAAAAGGGACAAGCGAAAGCAGGAACGGGACCGGCGGAGGCAGGAAGGCAAAAAGAAAGGACAGCCGTGGCCGCCAGAATGATCCCTGGCGGGCCGAACAGCCCGGTCGGGGCGGCGAGCGGCGGGCGGAGAGGGCCAAGCCCCGTCCCGATTGATGGACGTTCAGGTTATGCGCCACCCCCGGCCCGGGTGTGGCGCAGAAACTCCGGCGACTTTCTTTATGCGCGGCCGCGGCATCCACGCCGGCGCATAGAAAAGGGAGACTTTGAGCATGCGCCACGCCGGCCTGCAACCTGGCGCCCCTGTGACAGCTGCGCACGCCAGAACGCCCACCAGGCGCATAATTCAACCCACCGAAGGAGCCCTTGGGCCGTGTGCACGGCACCGACGCAACGCGGGCCCAAACCACCCCCCCAAACCACCCCCATAAACCAGGCCCACAAACCAGGCGCAGAAGTCAGACGAACGCGGCAATCCCGGTGATCGCGCGCCCGGCCACGAGGGTGTTGATCTCGTAGGTGCCTTCGTAGGTGTAGATGGCCTCGGCGTCGCAGAAGATCTTGGCCATCTCATAGTCCACGGACACGCCGTTGCCGCCAAGAATGCCGCGCCCCAGGGCCACGGTCTCGCGCATGCACTTGGTCACGAACGCC
>JBBSQT010000342.1:0-2649 GCA_038243775.1 Actinomycetales bacterium
CAGGTTCCTCAGTGCGGAGCCGGTGGAGGATGCCAGCGTGGTGAGGGGAAGCAATCTCGCCGCAAGCGGCAGCTCGAGCGGAGAGCCGAGCACAACAACGGGGACGCCTGCTGCGTCCAGCTGCATCAAAACATGATGGACCATGGGGTGCACGGCCATCCCGGGGCCGCTCACCTCCACCGGGTTTGCGCCCAGCCGGATACAGGCTGGCAGAAAAGGAACCACTGGCGGGGAAAATGCCGGATCCGCTGGAACCAGCGAGACGGCCGCAGCCCGTGGTGCCGTTCCCAACCGTACGGCGATCCGTGCGGGGGCGGCTGCGCTGGCTTCGGCATTGGCCGCACGGTCGCCGTGAACAGATGGCCGGGCCCCGGCATGGGCGGCCAGTAGCAACGTGCCTGCATCCGGGAATGCGCCGGCCAGCCTTGCCCCATCCTGCTGCGCCGCCTGACGCACGGCCCGCTGCACTGCCTTGCGGCGGGCCGACCCGCCGACCAACGGAACAAGAAGGGTCAAGGCCCCCATGGCCGCAAACGACAGAAACATCCAGGAGCCGGTGGCCATCGCCAGGACAACGCCAAAGACCAGGGACACCAAGGCGGTGGCAGCCGTTGCCATCATGCCGCGCGCCGGGCCGCCCTGATGGGGCACTGACAGGGGATCCAGCACGGAGGCATCGAGGAGTTCCGGACGGAAGCCCTGGGCACTGCCTTCGCGGAAGTTCGAGGCGCTGCCGTCGACAGCATGTGGCGGATGGTCCTGGAACCGGAGCTCCAAAGTGCTCGACCCACACGAGAGAATGTGGCCTACATCAAAGCACACACAACCTTTCACCGACCGAGCATTCACGGGCAATGGCTTGGCCGGCACCCCCGGTTTGACCCGGCTGGCGCTCGCCGGGGGCAAGGCGCCGTCGGAAGGATTGCGTCGATACAGTGTTATGCCGCCGGAGCCGGGCACCCCGGCGAGAGTGATGCTGTGCGGGCCCACTGTGAGGGTGCAGTGCTGCCTGGACAGGGCGGGGTCGGCGATGCGGATGCGGCAGTGCCCCCGGCCAATCGTGTAGCTGCCGCGGTGCAGCTCGAAGACTGCCCCCGAGCCCGGCCCGCCCGTCACCACCAGAACGGCGACGCACCGCTGCGAAAGCCGTGGACCCGTGGTTGGGGCGACCGTCAACCCAAGTTCGGGTTGCAAGCCGGCCGGCCCCCGCCGGGCAACGGCCACCGCGCCGTCCACCAGCGGTTCGGTCCCGGGATGCAGGGCCGCCAGAGGCTTGCCGGCAACCGTGAAAGTCGTGCCAACCCAGCGGCGGGCCAAGGCCTGCTCCAGGGACAAGCCGGAAGGGGTGGAACCCGCCGGCCAGGTGACGCTCAGTTCGGTGGGTTCCAGTGGCACTGCCCATCCAGCACCGGGCCCACCCACCACAGTGACCTCCAACTGCACCGCAACTCCTTTCCGCACGACGGGCAGCCATGCCGAATCGGTCGGCCCGGGCTGCTCTGCCCATCCTCCTTCACACCCAGCGTAGGCACTGCGGCCGCGGTGGCGGGGTCCGCCGTCGCGGATTGTCAACGAGGCCAGGCCCCACCTGCCCTGTGGAGGAAACGACGGGCCCAGAATCCTGCCAAAACGCTGTGAGCACGGCCACCTAGTCACGGTCAATGGATAACGGTCGGGTAACCTATGAAGATAGTCCGTGGCTCTGCTGTGCCCGGAAATCGCCACCAAGCAATAACGGGAGAGTTTGTGAACGCTGACCTGGTCGTCGTCGGTTCGGGTTTCTTTGGCCTGACCATTGCGGAACGCGCCGCCACCGAGTTGGGGTTGAAAGTGGCTGTCCTTGACCGCCGTCACCACATCGGCGGCAACGCGTACAGCGAGAACGAGGCGCAGACCGGCATCGAGGTGCACCGCTACGGGGCGCACCTGTTCCACACTTCCAACGAGCGCGTGTGGGAGTACGTGAACCGCTTTACCCAGTTCACCGACTACCAGCACAAGGTCTACACCTCGCACAACGGCGAGGTGTACCAGATGCCCATCAACCTGGGCACCATCAACCAGTTCTTCCGCTCGTCCATGGGCCCGGGTGAGGCGCGTGCGCTGATCCAGGAGCAGGCGGGCGAGCTTGCCGGCACGGATCCGTCCAACCTGAACGACAAGGGCATCCAGCTCATTGGCCGTCCGCTGTATGAAGCGTTCATCAAGCACTACACGGGCAAGCAGTGGCAGACGGATCCCAAGGATTTGCCGGCGTCGATCATTTCCCGCCTGCCCGTGCGCTACAACTACGACAACCGTTACTTCTCCGACACCTACGAGGGACTGCCGGTTGACGGTTATACCGCGTGGATTGAGCGCATGGCGGACCATCCGAACATCGAGGTTGTCCTGAACACGGACTTTTTCGACGACGGCGACTACTCGCGCAAGGCTGTCACAGGCCAGGTCCCGGTCATTTACACCGGGCCGGTTGACAGGTACTTTGACTACGCCGAAGGTGACCTTTCCTGGCGCACCATTGACCTGGAGCAGGAAGTCCTGCCCATTGAGGACTTCCAGGGCTGCGCCGTCATGAACTACCCGGATGAGGCGCAGAAGTTCACGCGCATCCACGAGTTCCGCCACTTCCACCCGGAGCGGACCTAC
>JBBSQT010000343.1:0-2644 GCA_038243775.1 Actinomycetales bacterium
AGGGTGGGCCAGGTGGTGCGGCGGGAATCCTCGGGAAGCGGCACGGCGTTCGGAACGGCAATCGTGGCCACCCCGGAGGCAATGGCCGACGCCACGCCGGGAACGGAATCTTCGAAAGCGACGCAATGTTCGATGGTCAACGTGGGATCGCCCTGCCGCAGCTGTGCCACCGCCTTCAGGTAGGGCTCCGGGTGCGGCTTGCCGTTCTGGACCTCTTCGCCCGTGACAAGGAACTCGAAGTAGTCTTCGTCCAAGGCACTGACCACCTCGGCGGCCATGACACGCTCGCTCATGGTGACCAGTGCGCAACGGACACCGCGGCCGTGCAGCTCGTGCAGCAACTCCCGGGCACCCGGGCGCCACGGCAGCTCCCTGCGAATCCCGGCGATGACGGAATTGGTGAGCGTGTCGATGATCTCCCGGACCGTGAGCTTGACCCCGGCGTCCTGCAAAACGCGGGCGGTGGAGGTTAGGGCGTTGCCCACGAGGGCAATGGCATCATCATGGGTCCAGGTTCCGCCATGGGCGGTGACGAGGTCAATTTCGGCGCCGATCCAATAAGGCTCGGTGTCCACCAAAGTGCCGTCCATGTCCCAGAGGACGGCTTTAAGCTCGGGTTCGTCAAGGGTCGCGTCATGCACGGCGTCAACAGTCGGTGAAAGCATGCCTTCAGTCTACGTGGATTGTGTCCTGCCCCTGCCTTCACCGGCAGCGCGCGCGTAGTGTGTGGTGCGGGCCGCGCCTTGGCACCGTAGGCTGGGGTCGTGAGCAGAATCAATGAGGAAGAACCGGGCAAGTTGTTGCAGCCCATTCCCGGCGAAGACCGTGTGACTGTCATGTTGGCCGCCTTTGAAGGGTGGAACGACGCCGGTGAGGCCGCCAGCGATGCGCTGACGCATCTGCACCGGCTGTGGGGTGCCAAGCGTGTGGCCGTCATTGAACCGGACGAATACTATGACTTCCAATTCACCCGTCCCGAGGTGCGCTTCACCTCCCGCGGCGGCCGGAAGATCAAGTGGCCCCAGACCCGCATTGTCCGTGCCAGCGTCCCCGACACGAACATTGACATCGTCCTGGTGCACGGCGTCGAACCGTCCTACCGGTGGCGTGCCTACACCGCGGAGCTGCTGGCCAAGGCTGCGGAGCTGAATGTGAACTATGTGGTGCTGGTGGGTGCCCTGCTGGCCGATGTGCCGCACAGCCGCCCCATCCCTGTCACGGCCACGTGCGACGACGAAGAACTCGCCGAGCGG
This sequence comes from Actinomycetales bacterium, assembly GCA_038243775.1. Lineage (GTDB taxonomy): Bacteria > Actinomycetota > Actinomycetes > Actinomycetales > Micrococcaceae > Specibacter. The sequence goes on from JBBSQT010000343.1 coordinate 1,254, forward strand.
CTGGGCCTTGAATCGTCCCAGTATGAAGGCCCCATAGGAATTGTGGGCGTCCTGAATGAGGTGGCAATGTTGGCCGGACTGCCCACCATCTCCCTGTGGGCGGCCGTGCCGCACTACGTGGCCCAGGCACCCTCACCCAAGGCAGAGTTGGCCTTGTTGCACCGGCTGGAGGACTTCCTGCGCGTGCCCCTGTCCACGCACGAGTTGGCCGAAGATGCCCAGGCGTGGGAGCGCGGCGTCAACGACCTGGCGGCGGGCGATCCGGAAATTGCCGCGTACGTCCAACAGCTGGAGGAGGCCAAGGATACCGCCGAACTTCCCGAGGCAACGGGAGAGTCCATTGCCAAGGAGTTCGAGCGGTACCTTCGCCGCCGCGGCCACGACCAGCCCTAGCCGGCTTCCCCGTGCCGGACCGGGCACGGCCGGCCCGGCCCGGCTGGCTGGCTGGCTGGTGGTGGTTGGCTGGCTGGCCAGGACTCTAAAGGTCGATGCCCAGAAGTGCTTCGAGGGCGTCAGAGACCAGATCCGCATCATGCTCTGAACCGGCTGTTGGCTGATCTCCTGCAATGGCCAAGGAGTTGGCGGTCAGGGACTTGACAGCCCACGCGTCAATGGCTGCCAGTGCGCGGGGTGCGTCAAGGTCCTGCGAAAGTGCTGCACGCAGTTCTGCCAGCAAAGGCTTGCCGCTTCCCTCCGGGGCCACCCGTGCCGCCTTGCGCCAACGCGCAAGCCGGAATTCGGAGCCGGCAAGGAGCTCCGGCGTCCAGAACCAGTCCGTGCGGTAGTGGTGGGCGAGGATGGCCAGCCGGATGGCGGCCGGTTCCGTTCCCTCTGCCCGCAGCTTCGAGACGAGCACCAGGTTGCCCAGGGATTTGCTCATCTTTTCCTCGCCCAGGCCCACCATGCCGGTGTGCGTGTAGTGGCGGGCCATCGGCGTTTGTGCCAAGGCAAAGGCATGCCCGGCACCCATCTCGTGGTGCGGGAAAACCAAGTCGCTGCCGCCGCCTTGCACGGTGAATGGGCGCGGCAGGTACTTCTGCGCGATGACGGTGCATTCAATATGCCAGCCGGGACGGCCGTCGCCCAGTGACGCCCCCTCCCAAGACGGCTCCCCGTCACGGGCCACCCGCCACAGAAGCGCATCGAGCGGGTGCCGCTTGCCCGGTCGCTTTGGGTCCCCGCCGCGCTCTGCAAACACGGGGAGCATTTCCTCCTGGCTCAGTCCGGAGACCTGTCCCAGCCACCATGGCGCGTCCGCTCCGGTGAGCTGCTCGGCTGCCGAGGCGGCTTCGACGGAGAAGTAAATGTCGCCGTCAGGCTCCCCGTCGCTGCCCTCAACGCGGTAGGCGACACCATCCGCAACAAGCTTCTCGACTTCCGGAACGATCCAG
>JBBSQT010000344.1:0-2636 GCA_038243775.1 Actinomycetales bacterium
CAAGTAGTCAGTATCAGCAGCCTCAAGTAGTCAGTATCAGCGGCCTCAAGGGAGGCGTGGGCAAGACGTCGGTCACGCTTGGCCTCGCCTCAGCGGCACTCGCAGCCGGCATCCCCACGCTGGTGATCGACCTGGATCCGCACGCCGATGCCACCTCCGGCCTTGGCGTTTCCGCCCGGGACCAGCTCGCTATTGGCCAGATGATCAAGATCGCCCGCAAGGCCGACTTGGCCGCGAATGTTGTGCCCAGCAGGTGGCTGGCCGCACACCAGAACGACGGCGGGACACCGCCCACCCTGGATGTTGCCATGGGTTCGGCGTTCAGCGGGATTTACGACCGGCCCGACCTGGGCAAACGTGACCTGCGCCGCCTCGCCACCATACTGGCCAACGCCGACCGGGACGGGAGTGCCCCGTACCAGTTGGTGCTGATTGACTGCCCGCCCTCGCTGAACGGGCTCACCCGGATGGCCTGGATGGCCAGCAGCCGCGTGCTGTTGGTGGCCGAACCCGGACTGTTCTCAGTGGCCGGCACACAACGCACCGTGCACGCCATTGAATTGTTCCGCACGGAATTTGCGCCCACCCTGGTTCCGGCAGGAATTGTGGCCAACCGCGTACGGCCCGGATCCAACGAACACGCCTATCGCCTGGCCGAGATGAAGACCATGTTTGCAAACCTGCTGCTCTCCCCCACCATTCCCGAGCAGGCCAACTGGCAGCAGATTCAAGGTGCCGCCCATCCGGTGCACCAGTGGCCCGGCGACTCAGCTAGGAACGCGTCCGGGCTCTTTGACCGGCTGCTTGATTCGGTGCTGAACCAGAGCGCCACCAGAAGCCGCCTGTACCGCGGCTGATCCGTGGAATTTCCCCGGCAACAACACATGCCATGGTTTGACCCAAATGCCACAGTTTGAACAGGGGCAGCTGCGTTAAAGCATGGCATTTTTCATGACAGCCGGTGGACGTGGGAAAGCTAGGAGATTTTGCGGGCCTCGCGGCGCCTGCTCAGCTCGTCGTCGGGAAAGCCCTGCACGGCGTGTTCGCTGGGCAGCGCGGCAAGGGTTCCTTCCACCTCGCGCCACACACGGCCCACCGCGATGCCGAAGACACCCTGGCCGCCCTGGACCAGGTCAATGACTTCGTCGGCTGAGGTGCATTCGTAGACGGAGGCGCCGTCGCTCATCAGGGTGATCTGTGCAAGGTCTTCGACGCCGCGTTCGCGCAGGTGTTCCACGGCGGTGCGGATCTGCTGCAATGAAACCCCTGTGTCCAGAAGGCGCTTGACCACCTTCAGCACCAGGATGTCCCGGAAGCCGTACAATCGCTGTGACCCCGATCCGGCGGCCCCGCGCACGGCAGGTTCCACCAGGCCTGTCCGGGCCCAATAGTCCAGTTGGCGGTAGGTGATCCCGGCAGCCTTGCAGGCGATGGGGCCGCGGTAGCCGGCGTCCTCATCAAGGACGGGGAGGTCTTCCGTGAACAGCAAGCCCTGCGAGCCTGCGCCCCGGGAAGTGCTGGGGCCGGCGGCTGCACCCAACTCGCCGGCGTCGCTCTTGGCACTCACGTAGATCCTCCTGTTCACAGTTCCCCGAACGGTTGCTTGTTTTCTCGGCAGTCAACCCAGACACGGCCCATCGTCGGCGAGCTGTTGGGGCCCTAACCTCAAGTGTGCATGTGCTGGCCGGAGCTGGCAATGGGGAACTCAATACCTCGACGTTAGAACGCGGTGGGGACAAGGTCAAAGACGTTCGCACAACGATTTGGGCGTGTCGAAACTTTAAGCCTCAACTTCAACCTTAGGGATGCCGTGAAAAGTGCCGGAACATCAGGAATTACTTCTCGAAATCCTCGGGTTCAACGTCATTGAGGAATTCCCTGAATTGACGGACCTCACGTTCCTTCGCGTCATCATCCACCTCGGCGTGCTCATGGCCTTCCTCGTCTTGGCCGCTGATCACAACGCCGGCCTCGTCCACCAATTCCTCGGCGGCCAAGATGGGGCATTGTGCCCGTTGGGCGATGGCAATGGCGTCCGACGCCCTCGAACCAACGCTGGTGCCATTGTCAAAAACGATCTCGGCATAGAAGACGGCGTCTTCAACTTTGGTCAGGTTGACCTGCACGATGGAATGTCCCAGCGCCTTGACAACACCGCACAGCAGGTCGTGGGTCAGCGGCCGTGGCGGCACAACACCCTGCTCGGCCAACGCGATGGCGGTGGCTTCGGCAGCACCTATCCAGATGGGGATGTGGCGCTCCCCTGAAACCTCCCGCAGCAGCACCAGTGGCTGGTTGGAGGGCAATTCAATGCGCACGCCCACGATGTGTACCTCGATCATGGTGTTTCCATTTCTGAAATGCGTGCATGGACCAGCGCACTGTGCAGGCCCAGGCAGAGTTCGGCAATCTCCCGGGCCGACTCGGCCGCCCGCATGGCAGACGTGCCGTCACGCTTGGAAGATACAGGCCCGACGGCGCGCTCCACCAGCCCAAATTCCCTGTCCGCGGCAGCCTGGAAGGGGCGCAGGTGTCTCGGTTCAAGCCCGTGTGCGGCGAGTGCCGTGCATGCCTGGGCAATCTTCAAGGCATGGTCATCAAAACTGCCGTCGCGAAGATCCAACAAACCAAAACTG
>JBBSQT010000345.1:0-2630 GCA_038243775.1 Actinomycetales bacterium
CTCGGCAAACACGGCCTTCTTCACGGCGAGTTCCTCGAAGACGGCCTCGATCACGAAGTCGGCGTCGGCGAACACGTCCTTGGTGGCGGATCCGGTCACGAGCGCCTTCGTGCGGTTCGCGGCGTCCTGGCTCATCCGGCCATTGGCGAGCAGCTTGTCCACCTCACCGTGCACGTGCGCCACGCCGTTGTCCACCCGCGCCTGGTCAATGTCCGTCATGACCACCGGCACCTTGAGCTGGCGCGCGAACAGCAGCGCCAACTGCCCCGCCATGAGCCCGGCACCCACCACGCCCACCTTCGTGACGGGCCGTGCCAGCTTCGGATCCGGGGCGCCGGCGGGCTTCTTGGCCCGCCGCTGCACCAGGTCCAGGAACGCGTACACCGTGTCGCGGAATTGCGGGGTGCCCATGAGCTCGGCCAGCGCGTGGTCGTCCGCGGTGAACGACTCGGCCTTCGTGAAGTTTTTCCCCTTCTCCAGCAGCTCAATGACCTTCGCCGGGGCGGGGGCCGCGTTGGACGTCTTCGCCTCAACAAACGCCTTGGCACGCACGACGGCGGCATCCCAGGCTGCGCTGTTTTCCTCGCTCAGCGGTTCGGTCACCGCGTTGGGGCGAGTGGGGTTTTCGACGCCGGCGAGCACGCGCGCCGCCCAGTTCACCGACTGTTCCAGGAAATCGGCCGGCTCGAAGAGGGCGTCGGCGATGCCTAGCTTGTAGGCTGTCGCGCCGCTGAGGGTGCGGTTGTTGCTGAGGGGATTCTCCAACATGACCGTCACGGCGTTGGCGGGACCGATCAGGCGGGGGAGCAGGTACACGCCGCCCCAGCCGGGGACCAGGCCGAGGAACGACTCGGGCAGCGCCAAGGCGCCTGCACCGGTGGAGACGGTGCGGTAGTTGGCGTTGAGTGCGATTTCCAGCCCGCCGCCCAGGGCCACGCCGTTGATGAAGACAAAGCTGGGCACGCCCAGATCGTTCAGGGTGGAGTAGACATCGTGGCCCAGCTGGGCCATTCTCAGGGCAGCTTCGGGGTCCTTCAGGCTCTTGACGGCTGAAAGGTCTGCGCCGGCGGTGAGGAAGAACGGCTTGCCGGTGACGCCCACGCCTACGATTTCACCCTCGGCGGCCCGCTCACGCTGGGCCTCCAATACGGTGCCCAATTGCACAAGGGTGTTGGGTCCCAGCGTGCTGGGCCGGCGGTGGTCGAGGCCGTTGTCCAGGGTGATCAGGGCGAAGGCGCCGGCACTCGGTGCGCCGTCCACCCCGGGCAGTGCAATGTCTTGGACGTGGGAGTGTGTCACAACCTCGTCGGGGAACAGTTCCGCCAGTTTGTTGAAATCCTGGGCGCTCATGCTGCGTTCCCTTCGGTGGTGGTTGCTGTGGCCGAAGTGCTGGAATCGCCTTCGGTGAAGCGCGGGTTTTCCCAAATGACGGTGCCGCCCATGCCCAGGCCGATGCACATGGTGGTGATGCCGTACTGCACGCTCGGGTCCTCTTCGAACTGGCGTGCCAGCTGGTTCATGAGCCGGACGCCGGAGGAGGCGAGGGGGTGGCCCACGGCGATGGCGCCGCCGTAGCGGTTGACGCGGGGGTCGTCGTCGGCAATGCCAAAGTAATCCAGGAAGGAAAGGACCTGGACGGCGAAGGCTTCGTTGATTTCAAACAGGCCGATGTCCTTGATGTCCAGTCCGGCCAGGCGGAGGGCTTTTTCGGTTGCCGGGACGGGGCCGATGCCCATGACCTCGGGTGCCACACCGGCGAAGGCGTAGCTGACCAGGCGCATCTTGACGGGCAGGCCCAGTTCGGCTGCGGCGTCGGCGGAAGCCAGGATGGCGGCCGTGGCGCCGTCGTTCAGGCCTGCGGCATTGCCGGCACTGACGCGGCCGTGCGCGCGGAACGGTGTGCGCAGTGCGGCGAGGTCCAGGACGGTGGTGCCCGGGCGCGGCGGCTCATCCACCGAGTTCACGGTCCACCCGGCGCCCGGTTTGAGCGTGGCGACGGGCACCAGGTCCGGCTGGATCTGGTCCTTGGCGTAGGCGGCCGCAAGTTTGGCTTGGCTGGCCGCGGCGTAGGCGTCGGTGCGCGCCTTGGTGATCGCGGGGAAGCGGTCGTGCAGGTTCTCGGCCGTGTTGCCCATGTTCAGGGCCGCGGGGTCAACGATCCGCTCCGACATGAACCGCGGGTTCGGGTCCGCGCCTGAGCCCATGGGGTGGTGGCCCATGTGCTCCACGCCGCCGGCAATGACGACGTCGTAGGCGCCAAAACCAATGCCCGACGCCGTCGTCGTCACCGCTGTCATGGCGCCGGCGCACATGCGGTCAATGGCAAAGCCGGGCACGGACTGGGGAAGTCCGGCCAGCAGCGCCGCCGTGCGTCCTATGGTCAAACCCTGGTCGCCCGTCTGTGTGGTGGCGGCGATGGCCACGTCGTCAATGCGCTCGGCGGGCAGCGACGGATTGCGCCGCATCTATTCCCGGATGCATTTGACCACCAGGTCATCGGCGCGGGTTGAAGCATAGATGCCTTTTTCCCCGGCCTTGCCAAAGGGTGTGCGGACGCCGTCAACGAAGACCACGTCCCTAATCTGCCGATTCTGGCTCACGTCTAGCTCCTTGGTCGCAAACAACGGATA
>JBBSQT010000346.1:0-2628 GCA_038243775.1 Actinomycetales bacterium
CGGCCACGGAACTGCCCACTGACGGTCAGCAAAACTGCCCGATGGTGGCCATGAGATCTGCCCACTTCTTGTACTGCTCCTGTGCGCTTAAGCGGCGGGAGCCTCTTCCTGGGGTTTGATTGCGGTGTCTAAGACGCACCAAAGTCACCCAGGAAGAGACCCAATATGAAGTTTGACGGAGAAATCATGGAAATACTCGCAGCCTACGATCTGACCGGATCGTTGCGCGCCACAGCCGAGCTCACCGGGTGCTCACACCACACGGTTGCCCGCCACGTCGCGGCCCGCGATGCTGGAAAGCCCATCGCGGAACCGGTGTTCCGGGGCCGGGTCACGGACCCGTACCTGCCCAAGATCGAGGAATGGGTCGAGGTATCCAAGGGCAAGATCCGCGCCGACAAGGCCCACGAGAAACTCCTCGCCCTTGGCTATGCGGGCTCGGAACGCTCAACACGCCGCGCGGTCGCGCAGGTCCGCGCCGCCTGGCGGCTTGGCAAGGTCCGGGTGCACCGGCCCTGGATTACAGAACCCGGTATGTGGCTCCAGTATGACTTCGGTGATGGCCCCGTCATCGATGGCCGCAAGACGGTGTTATTCGTTGCGTGGCTGGCCTGGTCACGGTTCCGGATCGTGATAGCTCTGCGGGACCGGAGCGCACCGACGGTATTCGCGGCACTGGACCGAACCTTCCGCCTCCTGGAAGGCGCCCCGACCTATGTGCTGACGGACAACGAGAAAACAGTCACCGTCTCCCACATCGCCGGCGTCCCGGTACGGAACCTGCAGACCGTTGATTTCGCCCGGCACTACGGGATCACGGTACTGACCTGCCAACCGGCCGATCCGGCCTCCAAGGGTGGCGTGGAGTCAACGGTGAAAATCGCCAAGGCCGATATCGTGCCCAAGGACACCAACCTGCGGGCTGAATACGGCTCATTCGCCGAGATTGAAGCGGCCTGCCAGGCGTTCATGGACGAGGTGAACAACCGCGAACACCGTGCCACCCGCCGCAAACCCGCGGCCATGCTGGCCGAGGAGGTTCCCCGTCTGCACCGCATCCCCGATACCGCTCACACCGTAGCCTTCGGAGTGTCCCGCACCGTTCCAGACAACACGCCCATGGTGACGTTTGAGACCGGCCAGTATTCGGTTCCCGCGCACCTGCTCGGCGCCCGGGTCTTCGTCCGCAGCCACGGCGCCGGTACGGACGAACAGGTCATCATCGTCCATCACGGCACGGAGGGACCCGTTGAAATCGCCCGGCACCACCGGACCAGGCCCGGCAGCCCGGCAATCGATGACGCCCACTTCCCCGACCACCGGGAGAAAATCCCCGGCGACTACACGATCAAGGCCCGCAGCGCCGCGGAGACCGAGTTCCTGGCCCTGGGCTCCGGGGCACGGTCCTGGTTGCTGGAGGCCGCAGCCGCTGGCACGACGCGGATGAAGGTGAAGATGGCCGAAGCCGTGGCCCTGGCCAAGATCAGCGGCACCGCCGAGGTTGATGCAGCATTGGGTGAGGCCGCTACCTACGGCCGGTTCGCCACCGGTGACCTCGCCTCCATCCTCGGCGCCACGACGTCACGGACCACGACCCGCAAGGCCGATGAAGCCACGTCTTTGGCGCAGGGCACTGCCGGGTGGGCCGCCGTCGGCCAACCCCTCACACCCGCCACCGACGATGTCACCGACGTGCGGGAACAGAGCGCATGAGCGTCACCACCGCGCCGGCTCCGGCCCTGCCACCGGAGGTCGAGGCGTTGATGCGTCAGCTGAAGATGCCCCACGCCCGGGCGCTGGCCCCGGAACTGATCGCTACCGCCCGTGCTCAACGCTGGGAACCCATCGAGGTCATCAAAGCACTCTTCGTGGAAGAAGCCGCCGGCCGCGCCCGGTCCATGCTCGCCACCCAGCGCAAGGCCGCCGGCTTCCCGACAGGCAAAACCTTCGCCACCTGGGACGAAGCCGCGTCCTCGATTCCGGCACCGACCCAGCAGTCCCTGCGGACCCTGGAATGGATAGGGCGCAAGGAAAACGTCGTCGTCTGCGGGCCCTCCGGGACGTGGAAAACTTTCTTCCTTGAAGCCCTTGGTCAACAAGCCGTCGAGGCCGGGATGCGGGTCGCGTGGTTCAGGCTAGAGGACCTCGGCGCGCTGGTACGTGCGCACCGCTCCGATGATTCCGTCAGCCGCGTCGTCGCGCGCATCCTGCGTGCCGACCTCGTAGTGGTTGATGACATAGGGCTGCTCGAAGTGGGTGCGGACGCGGCAGAGGGCCTCTACCGCCTTGTTGATGCCGCCTACGAAAAACGATCCATCGCTGTGTCCTCGAACCTGCATCCGGCCGGCTTTGATGCCCTCATGCCCAAGACACTCGCCACGGCGACGGTTGACCGGCTCCTGCACCACGCGCACGTCTGCCAGACCTCCGGGGACTCCATCCGGCTCAAGCAGGCCCTCGCCGGGAAGGGAATCACACCGATGAGCTAAACGACGAAGACTTCCCCATATGGCCAACGCCGCCAGAATCCTGGTGGGCAGATCTGTTGGCCATACATGGGCAGTTTCCGTGGCCACCAGCGGGCATTTCTGCTGGCCGCCCACGGGCAGAAACTACTGGCCATTGACA
>JBBSQT010000347.1:0-2598 GCA_038243775.1 Actinomycetales bacterium
GCCGAATCCGGTGCAACCCCGCCATTTCGCCGGAAGTTGGATAGCCTTGGGTATGCGTTTAATTGCCAGTGACATCGACGGAACCATTCTGGGCCATGACGGAATCATCAGTGCCCGCACGGTGGAGGCCTTTGCGGCTGCCGCGGAGGCGGGCATTGACATTGTGTTTGTGACCGGACGACCGCCACGCTGGCTGGACCCCATCCGCGAACAAATCGGCCACACCGGCACCGTCATCTGTTCCAACGGGGCAATCACCTACAGCCTCGACACCGAGACCGTCACCGAATCCCACGTGCTGGACTGGGACACCGTGGCCCAGGTCCGCGACATCATCTCCGAACTCGCCCCGGAACCGTACTTTGCGTTGGAATCCCTGCGCAGCTTCCACGTGGAGCACGGTTTCCAAGGCACCCGGGCCACCACCAGCCCCGAATTCACCCCCGGCGAGCTGACCCCGGACATGGCCGACGGCGGGATCGTGAAAATGCTGGCATTGCAGCATGCCGGCAGCGCGGACGACTTCATGAACCTGGTTGCACCGAGCATCGGCAAGCTCATTACGGTGACCCATTCGGCGCCCTATTTGGCCCTGCTGGAGATGGGACCGCTCGGGGTCAACAAGGCCGTGACCCTGGCGAACTATGCTGCCGCCCACGGGATCGAAGCTGCCGACGTGGTGGCGTTCGGCGACATGCCCAACGACATTGAAATGTTGGGGTGGGCCGGTGCCGGCTACGCCATGGCCAGCGGCCACCCGGACGCGTTGGCCGCCGCGGCCCTGCAGGCCCCACGCTTTGAGGACGACGGCGTTGCCCGCGTCATCGAGTCCCGCCTGGCCGCGCTTCGGTTGGCCTAGGCAACAGCGCAGGGAGTGTGCAAAGAATGCCGCAGACTACAGGGCCCAAACCGTATCTGGATTCCGCGCACCCGGTGGCCATAGCCCACCGGGGGCACTCGCAGAACGGTCTGGAAAACTCGCTCACTGCCTTCAAGGCGGCGCTGGAACTTGGCTACCAATATGTGGAAACCGACGTCAACACCACCGCCGACGGCGTCGCCCTGGTGTTCCACGACTCAACGCTGGAACGGACCACGGACAAAAACGGCACGATTGCACAGCTGCCGTATGCCGAGGTGCGCGAGGCACGGATTGGCGGCCGGGAGCCGATCGCCACGCTGGACGAGTTCGTGAGGGCGCTTCCGGACGCCCGGCTGAACCTGGACGTCAAGGATGCCGGATCCGTGGCGCCGATGATCCGCGCCATCGAAGCCCACGGCCTGCATGATCGAGTGTGCATTGCCTCGTTTTCCGAGAAACGCCGCCGCCAGGTGCTGGCAGGACTGAGCCGGCCCGTGGCAAGCTCACCCGGCAAGTGGCTCATGGCGGCATATTTTCTGCTTTCCCCGTGGCTGCCCGGCCGCGTCATCCGCCGCTTGATGGGCAGCGTTGATGTCCTGCAAATACCCACACAGTCCGGCGTCCTGAAACTGGTCACCGCTGCCAGCGTCCGGCGCGCGCACAGGCTGGGCCTGAAGGTCCACGTCTGGACCATCAACGACCCCGCCCAAATGCATGAACTCTTCGATCTGGGCGTCGACGGCGTCATGACGGACCGCGCCGATCTGCTGGCACAGGTCATGCGCGAGCGCGGCTACTGGACGTAATGATTCAAGCCTGGGAAAAAGCGGTGGCAGGATGGAGACATGCGAATCCTGATAGCCCCCGACAAATTCAAGGGGACCCTGACCGGTCCGGAAGCCGCCGCCGCCATGGCCGAGGGCGCCCTGCGCGTCTACCCGGACGCCGTGGTCACCTCGCTTCCCATTGCGGACGGCGGTGAAGGGACGGTCGAGGCCGCCGTCGCCGCCGGATACTGCGAACAATTCGCCACCGTCATTGGCCCCATCCTGAAACCGACAGGCGCCGTGTGGGGCTTCGACGAGGACAGCAAGGTCGCCGTCATCGAGACCGCCCAGGCCAGCGGCTACCTCCTCAGCGAGCCGACAGTGGAAAACTCCCTGCGCGCCCACTCCTATGGTTGCGGCCAGCTGATTGCCGCCGCCCTCGACGCCGGTGCCACCGAGATCATCATCGGCTTGGGTGGTTCGGCCATGACCGACGCCGGGACCGGAGCCTTGCGTGCACTGGGGCTCAAGCTCGTGGACACCCACGGCAACCTGGTGCCGTTGGGCGGCGGCCCGCTCATTGACGTGGCGGCAGTGGACGCCAGCGAACTGGATCCACGGCTGGCCGGGACCAAGATCCGGATGGCCGTGGATGTGGACAATCCGCTCTACGGCCTCAACGGGGCCGCCCACATTTTTGGTCCGCAAAAGGGAGCCGACGCAGACGCCGTCGAACTCCTGGATGCGGGGCTGCGCAACTTGGCCTCGGTGGTGCGGGAAGCGACAGGCGTGGACATTGATGTTCCCGGTGCGGGTGCAGCCGGCGGGTTCCCGTCAACGTTCATCGCCTACTCAAATGCCAAGGTCGAGCGCGGCTTCGACCTGGTCGCCGACCTGATCCACCTCAACAAGGCCCTGGACGCGGCGGATCTGGTCATTACCGGCGAAGGCTCGCTGGACGTGCAGTCC
>JBBSQT010000348.1:0-2585 GCA_038243775.1 Actinomycetales bacterium
GCATGACGTTTTACCGCCGGATGGGATCCGTGGAGAACGCTGTTTTAGCCGCACTGACGCAGGAGTTCCGCGCCTACACGTCCACAGTTCAGGCGGATGTGCCGGCAGGCACCGGACGCGAACGGCTGGTCCGTTTTGCCGTGGAAAGCGTGCGGGTCTTCGCAACCTCTGAACTGTTGGCCTCCATTGCCGAACGCGACCCGGACTTCCTGATCCCCTACGTCACTGACAGGCTGGGGGCGAGCCAGCAGCTCATCCTGGACCAATTGCAGGAGCTCCTTGATGCCGGAGTTGAGGATGGCAGCATTGAATCCGCTGAAGGCGCGGCCACCATGCTCCTGCTCGCCCTGCAAGGAGTCGCACTGTCCTGCCGGGTCCTGTTCCGGATGGGCGTTTTCGAGAAGACACTGACGGAGCTGGCGAAAATGCTGGAACGCTACCTCACGCCGTCGAAAGCCACGACGCCCGCCATGGCGCACGCCACGACGCACGCGACGACGCACGCGACGACGCACGCCACGAGCGGAAAAGAGTAGACATGGCCGGCACGCCCAACCCCAGTTGGATCAACGATGCAACGAGGCTGCGCTCACTCGCGCACGTGTCCGGGAGCGTTGTGGATGTGGCAGTGGTGGGCGGCGGAATCACCGGGGTGGGCGTGGCCCTGGACGCTGTGAGCCGGGGGCTGAGCGTGGTGCTGATTGAGAGCGGCGACCTCGCCTCCGGGACCAGCGGATACAGCTCCAAACTGGTGCACGGCGGACTGCGCTACCTGGCCAAAATGGACTTTCCGGTGGCGTGGGAGTCGGCCAGGGAACGGCGCTGGCTCATGGGCAACATAGCCCCGCATCTGGTGCAGCCGCTGGCATTTGTCATCCCGGACGCCCGCAGCGCCCCCGTCTGGGAGGGGTTGGCGGCCGGTTTCGGAACAGTTGTTTATGATGTGCTGCGCAGGCTTTCCGGACTGGGCAGCAAGGTATTGCCCCGCCCCCAACTGCTCTCGAGCCAGGCCGCAGCTGCCCTGGCGCCCGCCCTTGATGTGGCGGGACTGCGGCGCGGCTATCTGTACTGGGACGGGCAGGTGGTGGATGATGTCCGGCTGGTTCTGGGCGTGGCGCGCACGGCGGCCGGGCTCGGGGCGCACATCCTCCGGGACGTGCGCGCCACCGCGATGACCGCCGAAACGGTCGACGCCGAAGACCTGCGGACAGGTGCGCCGGTCAACATCCGGGCCCGTTCCGTGGTGAATGCGACGGGCGTGTGGGCTGCCGACTTTGACCCCGCCCTGACCGTGACCCCCAGCCGCGGCACCCACCTGGTGGTCCGGGCGGAGCGGCTCGGACTTCCCCACGCGGCGCACACCGTGGCGGTTCCAGGCCATTTTGGACGCTACATTTTTGTGCTCCCTGAGCCCGGCGGCCTGGTTTACATTGGCCTCACCGACGAGGCCGACCACGGCGCAGACGGACACCATCCGCTGGTCCCGCCGCACGACGTCGACTTCCTCCTGAAGATCGTCAACACGACCTTGGCGGTTCCCCTGACGCACGACGACGTGGTGGGAACCTTCGCGGGGCTGCGGCCGCTGGTCGAGGCCGCCCGGGACGACGGATTTGACGGCACGTCCGACATCTCCCGCCGCCACCTGGTCCGGGATGTGCCGGGACTGCCCATCACCATTGTGGGTGGGAAGCTGACAACGTACCGGCGCATGGCCCAGGATGCTGTGGATGCCGTCGTTGGGCGGCTCGAATTGAGAGCGCCGTGCCGCACCAAGTCCCTGCCGCTGGTCGGGGCGGCACCGGCGAAAGAGTTGCGGAGCGTGGACGCGCCCGCACGGCTTGTGGCCAAGTACGGGACCGAGGCCGCTGACGTCCAGGAGCTTGCCCGGCTCCATCCCATTCTGGCCACGCCGTTGTTTGAGGGCACTGACATTATTGGCGCGGAGATTCTGTTTGCCGTGCTCGCCGAGGGCGCATCCTCCCTTGAGGATCTGTTGGAGCGGCGCACCCGGTTGGCCTTTGTGCCCGCCGATGCGGACAAGGCCCGGGACAGGGTTGCGCGGATCCTTGCCCTGTCGGCGGCCAACGCTTTTGACCCCGGAGGGGCAACATGAGCGGGCCGGCGGGCGGGCCGGTGCTGCTCCTGGTCAACCCAACCTCTGGCCGCGGCCGCAGCATGAAACTTTTGCCGCGCACGGTTGAAGCCCTAAGAGCCGCAGGGTACGCCCCGAGGGTCCACGTCACCGAAAATCTGGCAGATGCCATGGAGCATGCACGCACCGCCGCGGCAGGCAGCCTCGTGGCCGTTCTGGGCGGCGACGGTTTCCTGGGCGCCAGTGCGGCAGGTGCCCGGGAATCGGGGGCCGTCCTGCTGCCCCTCGCCGGAGGGCGCGGCAATGACACCGTGCGCCGCCTGGGACTGGCCCTCAACCCTGTGAAAACCATCGAAAACCTCGGACAACTCAGAGTCCGTGACCTTGATTTGGGACTGGTCAACGGAAGGCCCTTTCTTGGAGTTGCCAACGTGGGCTTTGACGGGATGGCCAACGAGTACGGCAACGCCGCACGCCTGAACCTTGGCCC
>JBBSQT010000349.1:0-2581 GCA_038243775.1 Actinomycetales bacterium
CGCAGGAGTGTTTCAGTGCTGGAGTCCGAGCCCACCCGAATCAGCTCGAGGGCCTCCCTGGCGCGGACGATGCCCTGCAGATTTCTGTGCCGTGCGAGCATCGCCCGGAGAGATGTCAGCGTGGCGTAGGGCGCATTGCGGTCTTCGAACACCGGCCGCGGTATTCGTACCAGCTGGTCGCCCATGCACACCAGATCGGCGAGCGGCAGAGTGCGCGCAAGATCCAACCAGGTCCGCGCACGGGTGCTGAGCCGCAGTTCGCCGTCGAACTCAGTTTCGTCAGGAAATGATGTCATCTTATGGGCGATGATTCCCTTGCGCCGGACACCCGGTGTGCGTCTCGATTTACTGATGTGCAGGTCATTTGAATCGCCCAGCCAAGGCGGAAGGATGAGCTGGTGCAGCCTTGCCGCCGTCGAATGCGAAATCCAAGCATTCGGCGACGCCGCGCAAAGGGCCCGTGCAGCGTCCCTCAGCTCAAAGTTCCAAGCAACGGGGCGGTAAATGCCGTAGCCGACACCCTCCACGCCTTTGCCCCGCAGCTGATGCCGGGGGAGCCCACGGGATTGAGCCTCACCCGCCGTGAAGGGGATGGCCGGGATGCTGGATGCTTCTTGAGGCTCCATGGATTCATTCTGACCTAAAAGCGGAACCATGGTACAAAGTTATCCACAGGCGGACTCCGGCCTCCTGCCGCAGACAAGCATGTACGGCAGGAGGTGGGAGAGCGTTCTGTTGTATCCAGCCATTGGTGCGATAGCGTCTGAAAAAATGACACCATTGGTGGGATAGCGATTGGGGGTGTTGGGGTTAAGGAGCCAGCCAGAGGGTGGTTTCTGCCGGGATTGACCCTTCGACTGCTGCTTCGCCGGAGGTGAGGACCACCTTGGCAAGGTCGACGCCGGACGGCAGCTCCGCGGGCACCGCGGCAAAGTTGGTGATCACCTGCCAGCCGTTGGGCCGGCGGTAATGGATCACATCGGACTCGGGGACGCCGAACCACTCAAGGGTCTCCTCCGATTGCAGTTTGCGCCGCAGCTTCAATGCCGCACGATACATTTCCAGCGTGGAGCCCGGGACGCCGTCCTGGGTGTCGGCTGCGAGGGCGCCGAACCACGCGGGCTGCGGCAGCCACGGCGTGCCGCCGAAGCCGAAACTTTCGCCGGCAGAGGTCCACGGCAGCGGCACGCGGCAGCCGTCCCGGCCCTTGACCTTGTTGCCCGTTCGGAACCAGGTCGGATCCTGCAGGGATGGCGCGGGCAGGTCCGCCACCTCAAAGAGGCCCAGCTCCTCGCCTTGGTACAGGTAGGCCGAGCCTGGCAGGCCCAGCATGAACAGCGTCGCGGCCCGGGCCCGGCGCACACCGCGCGCCAGGTCCGTGACGGGAGCGGCGCCGCCGGCAAGCAACCAGGCCTCCAGGCCATCCTGCGTGGTGCCATCCGGCAGCGAGTAGCGGGAGGCGTGGCGGACCACGTCATGGTTGGAGAAGACCCAGGTGGACGAGGCGCCGGAGGCCGCAGCCTCAAACAGGCATTTTTCCGCAATAGCACGGAATTCCAGCGCGGAAAAGGGTGCCTGCAGCAGGTCAAAGTTGAACGCCTGGCCCAGTTCGGTGGGGCGTGCGTACTTCAGGCGGCGCTCCGTGAACGGCACCCAGGCCTCGGCCACGGCGGCCTTGGGCGGATCATACTCGTTCAGGACAGTGCGCCAGCCTTCGAAGATCTCGTGTACGGCGTTGCGGTCGAAGAGCGGATCGGAACCGTCGGACACGAGGATTTCCAGCTCCGGTTTGGAGCGCAGCGGCAGCGACATGTCCTTCGCCAGCCCGTGCGCCACGTCCACGCGGAAGCCGTCCACGCCCCGGTCGGCCCAGAAACGCAGCGTCGTGTGGAAATCCTCGCGGACCTCCGGATGGTCCCAGTTGAAGTCGGGCTGCTCGGTGGCAAAAAGGTGCAGGTACCACTGGCCCAACTGGCCGGCGTTAGGACCGGCAGCCTCCACCACCCGCGTCCAGGCGCCCCCGCCAAAGTGGGAGGGCCAGTCCGACGGCGGCAGCCCGCCACCATCCCCCAGCCCGTCAAAGAACTGGTACCGGGCCCGCTCGGGGGACCCGGGGGCGGCGACAAGGGCGGCCTGGAACCAGGCGTGCCGGTTGGAGGAGTGGTTCGGGACGACGTCGACAATGACCTTGATGTTCGCGGCGTGGGCGGCAGCGACCATGGTGTCGAAGTCGGCCAGGGAGCCGAGCCGGGGATCGACGTCACGGTAGTCGTCAACATCGTAGCCGCCGTCGGCCAGTGCCGAGGGGTAGAACGGGCTCAGCCAGATCGCGTCGATGCCCAACGCCGAGAGGTATCCCATTCGGGAGGTGACCCCGGGCAGATCTCCCATGCCGTCGCCGCTCGCATCGGCGAAGCTGCGCGGGTAGATCTGGTAGACGGCGGCCTGGCGCCACCAGTTGCCATCGGGTGAAAAGGGGGCAGTCATGTATTTGCGGGATCCTCTCATGACGCCGGAGATGCCCGGCGCTGGGCGAACAAGTATGTCCACAGTAGCGGGGCCGTGGACATCAGGGACGGAA
>JBBSQT010000350.1:0-2579 GCA_038243775.1 Actinomycetales bacterium
ATCGCAGGCCAGGCAAGCGCCGTGGTGAACTACCTTGAAACCGGCCGTGCCCTGCCAACCGACCCCGCCGGGCGGTTGGCGGAGCGCGGCTTCAAGGGCCGGCCCACCCTTGTCCACAACGCCGAGACGTGGGCCCACATGGCGCTGATAGCCCGCTACGGCGGCGGCTGGTTCCGACAGCTTGGCACGCCCGGCGACCCGGGGACGCGCCTGCTCTCGATCACCGGCGACGTCCCGGCCGAGCTGGTCCTTGAGGTTCCCGGCGGTGCGCTGCTGGAGGGCGTGCTGGCCTCCGCCGGGGTGAGGGCCGACGCCGTTTCCGCGGTTCTCGTCGGCGGGTACCACGGGCGGTGGGTGCACCCCGCGGGGATGGTTCTCGAGGTGGCAGCCGGCCCGCTGGCGTCCGGCTCCGTGTCAGGCGGCCCCCTGTCAGGCGTGGGCCCGGCTGTTTCCGGCGGGGCCGGGCCTGCCAGCGTGCGTCCGGGAGCCGGCGTCGTGCATGTCATGGGCCAGGGGCGCTGCGGCCTGGCCGAAACAGCGCGGATCGTGGCATACCTGGCGGGGCAGTCGGCGCGACAGTGCGGTCCGTGCCTGTTCGGGCTGCCTGCGCTGGCCGAGGTCATGCTCAGGCTGGCGGCAGGGTGCGGCGGCCCGGAACTGGTGCAGGAGGTGAACCGGTTGTCGGCACTGGTGGCCGGGCGCGGCGCGTGCCACCACCCGGACGGGACCGTCCAGCTGATCCACAGCGCGCTGGAAACGTTTGCCGAGGACGTGGCGGGGCACCTTGCCGGGCAGTGCCAGGCCAGCGGCGGTGATCTGTGAGTCCAAGCGCAGGGTCTGGCGCCCAGGCGGGGCGGTTGCACATCGACTGGACCAGGTGCGACGGCCGCGGACTCTGCGTGGAACTGCTGCCGGAGGCCCTGCGGAGGGACGAATGGGGCTACCCGGTGGTGGATCCGCGCAGGGCGGCCGTGCCGGGGGACAGGTCAAGCGTGCCGATCACGGCAGCGGAACGCGTCGGCGCGGTGGAGGCTGTCAAGCTGTGTCCGCTGCTGGCCCTGCGGCTGACCCGACCCTGACGACCCAACGCCCCTGACAAAACGCCCTTGACGGAACGCCCCGACCCCAACCGGACGTTTCCTAGCCCACGTGGACCCAGGGGCGCAGGGTCAATTCAGGTTCGGCCTCGCGCAGCACCTCGCGGGTGACCGGGGCGATCTCGCCCTCGCCCAGGAAGACGAACTTGAGCATGTTCGTGATCGGGTTGCCCTCGTTCCAGCGGAAGTAAATGTGTGGGATCAGGCCGGTGACGTCCCGCACGTGCAGCAGGACCGCGGCAATGGTGTTGGGCACGTTCGAAGCGTGAACCTGCAGGACCTTGTACCCGTGCCGGGTGATGCCGTGGATTTCCAGGTCCGTTTCAAAGTCGGAGGAGTCGTCCACAATCACCTCCATGAACAACACGTTGTGCAAAACCCCGAGTTCATTGACAGCGATGGCATGGGAAAGCTTGCGCCGGTAGGCGGACGCGCTGCGTGTCTTCGGGTCGTGGGAAATGATGCGGATGGTGCCCTCGTCCACGGCGGCCACAAAGTTCATGGCCGCCTCATCCATGCGGATGGAGGTGGCGCGCAGCTCAAAGGAGCGGCGCAACCGGGAAAGCAGGCTGACAAGCACAATGCCCACAATGAACAGCAAGGCGATTTTCAGTCCGTCCGGCCGCTCGATGGAGTTCGCCACGGTGGTGTAAACGAAGGCCACCGAGACGGCACCGAAGCCGAATGTCTTCCTCCGTTCGCCTTTTCGCCGGGCCGAGAGGGTCACGGCGATGGAGGCCGAGGTGATGAGCACCAGCACGCCTGTCGCGTAGGCACCTCCCTGGGCATTGACGTCGGCCTTGAAAATGATGGTGATCACCACCGCGATGGCTGTGAACACCAGGACCAGCGGGCGGACTGCCGCGGCCCATTGCGGGGCCATGCCAAAGCGCGGCAGGTAGCGGGGGACAAGGTTGAGCAGCCCGGCCATGGCGCTTGCGCCGGCGAACCACAAGATGGCGATGGTGCTGATGTCGTAGACGGTGCCGAAGCCCTCGCCCAGGAGACGGTGCGCCAAGTAGGCCAGGGCGCGGCCGTTGGCGGATCCGCCAGGCTGGAATTCGGCGGCCGGGATCAGGATGGTTGTGGCCAGCGACGAGGTGATCAGGAAGGAGCTCATGATGACGGCGGCCGTGGTGAGCAGCCGCTGTGCACCCTTGATGCGTGCTGCCGGGTTGTCCTCGGTGTCGCCGGGGCGGCCCTTGATCTGCGGCATGACGGCCACACCGGTCTCAAAGCCGGAAAGCCCCAGGGCCAGGCGCGGGAACACCAGCAGGGCCACGGCCACCACCATCACCGGGTTGCCGTGCTGGGTGGTCAGCGCCGTCCACCAATCCGCCGTCAGCAGCGGACTGCCCACAACATTGGCCAGGGCCACCGAGATCACCACCAGGTTCAGCGTCAGGAACACCCCGACCAGGACCACCGCAATGCTGATTGCCTCCTTGAAGCCGCGCAGGAACACGGCGGCCAGGCCCGCGA
>JBBSQT010000351.1:0-2566 GCA_038243775.1 Actinomycetales bacterium
GCCCTGAAGCAGCAAAAGACCCAGGGGACGGCTGCCACGGCCGCCAAGTCCCGCCTCGCCGAGGTGCAGTCGCGGCAGGAAACGCTGCGCGCCGGTGCGCTCGACGTCGAGCACGCCGCACAGGCGGCCACGGCTGCCAAGGCGCTGGTGGGCACCATGGAGGAATATCTCGCGCAGGGCGTGGAAGTCACACAGCTGGAGCTGGACGAGCACGACGCCCGCGAGGAAAGCCTGAACGCCCGGCAGACCTGGCTTGAAGCCATCGAGCGCCGGCTCAGCCAGGCTGCGGGTGAATTGGCGGCCACGCTGGTGGACGGGGAACCCTGCCAGGTGTGCGGCAGCACCGTGCACCCGGCGCCGTCGCCCCTCGCCGGTGCCGGAGCGGACCTGCTCAAGGCGGAGAGGGACGCCAAGAAACTGGCCGATACGGCTGACGCTGCAGCCGCGGCGGCGGCCATGCGGCTGGCCCAGGCCAGGAGCGCACTCGCCGTCCTGGCCGAGCGCGGAGGCGACGGTGAGCCCGAAAAGGCGCGGGACGCCGTCGTGCTTAAACAGCAGGAACACCAGGCTGCCAAGGCTGCGGCTGCCGAGCTCGCCGCCCTGCACCGCGAGGCCGGGCAGTTGCAGGTGAAACTGGAGCAGGCCCAGGAGGGTGTTCTGGGGGCGGCCGGGCAGGCGGCGTCATTGACAGCGGCCCAAGCGGCCCTGCGGGCGGACCTTGACGTTCTTGGCAAGGAATTGGACGTGGCCCGGGACGGGCATGCATCGCTGGCAAAACGGCGTGCGGTGCTGGCCGCCGCACAACAGCCGGGGACGGAACTGCTTCAGGCGCTGCGGCGCCAAGACACGGCCGCCACCACGGCAAAGGAGGCAGCCACCGCCTTGGACCAGGCGCTCGAGGGCTCGGTGTTTGCCGATGCCGGCGACGTGCAGGCAGCGTTGCTTGCGCCGGCCGCCGCGGCGGCGCTGGATAAAAAAATCAAGGACCACGCCAAGCTGCTCGCGGTGAACACGGACCGCCTGGCCTCTGCGGAGATGGCGGCCGCGCGCGCAGAAACCGAAACCGGCGTGCTTCCCCTGGGCGAGGGCGAATTGGCCGAACTGGCGCAGGCGAACCGGGCTGCGGCGCAACGCGCCAAAACCGCGGAACTGGCGGCCGGGATGGCACGCTCTGCAGCCGCCGAACTGCACGCCACCGAAGCCGGTTTCATGGCGTTGGAGGAAAGAGTCGCGCCGCTGCGGGACAAGGCGAAGCTGCTGGGGGCCCTGGCCGAGTCCGTCCGGGGGCAGGGGGAGAACAAGTACAAGATGACGCTGAGCAGCTATGTGCTGACGGCCCGGCTGGAGCAGGTCGCCCAGGCTGCGTCGGTGCGCCTGGCCACCATGAGTGACAACCGCTACACGCTGCGGCACAGCGACGCCAAGAAGGGGAACCAGAAATCGGGGCTGGGGTTGGAGGTGGTGGACGAGTGGACCGGGATCAGCCGTGACACGGCAACCCTGTCCGGCGGGGAGTCGTTCATGGCCTCGCTGTCGCTGGCACTGGGCCTTTCCGATGTGGTGCAGTACGAATCCGGCGGCCTGGACATTGAGACCTTGTTCGTCGACGAGGGCTTTGGCAGCCTGGACGAACAATCCCTGGAGCAGGTCATGGACGCGCTCGAAGGACTGCGCGACGGCGGGCGCATGGTGGGCCTGGTCAGCCACGTTGCCGAGATGAAACAGCGCATCCCGGTGCACCTGCACGTCCACAAGGGACGGCATGGCTCCACCGTGGAGCTGAAGATGGCGGGAATGCAGGCATCCTGAACCGATAGACTGAACCAGCCTTTGTGCCAGCGAAACCCATCAAGAACGCGGCACGGCCACGACCAACCGCCTTGTGAAAGTAGCTGACCATCACGCCGTCAACGCAGATCCCCTTCGCCCCTGCCCAGAAGGGCGGGCGCTATTCGGTGCTGCCCAGGCTGGCGGGCACCAGCTACATCCCGCTGGGGCTTTTTGCCCGGGTGCCTTTGGCGATGCTGACCATCGGCGTGCTGACCATGGTCACCCAGGTCAGCGGGTCCTACGCCATTGGCGGCTTTTCCGCAGGCTGCATTGGCATTGGCGCCGCGGTCGGCGCGCCTGTTGTGGGCTATCTGGCCGACAGGGTGGGGCAAAAAAATGTGCTGTTGGTGGCGGCCGTGGTCAACGCACTGCTGGTGGCGGCCGTGGTCCTGCTTGCCTACTCGGTCCTGCCCACCCAGGGTGCCCGGATTGCCGACGGCGGAACCCTCGCCGTTTTTGCCGCCGCCCTGCTCTGCGGTGCCACCTCGCCCCAGGTCGGTCCGCTGTCACGGGTGCGCTGGATGGCGCTGAGCAAGAAGCTGCCGGCCGGGGAACGCGGCCCCGCCGTGGACACGGCACTGTCGTTGGAGGGCACGGCGGACGAGATCACTTTTGTGATGGGCCCGGCACTGGTGGGCTTGCTCGCCTCGCTGGTGGCCCCCTGGTTGCCGCTGGCCTTGGCCGCTGTCATGACCGCCGTCCTGGTCACTCTTTTTGCGCTGCACCACACCGTGGA
>JBBSQT010000352.1:0-2557 GCA_038243775.1 Actinomycetales bacterium
CCACGAGTGTAAAGGCGTCCGAGTCCGGTGCCAGCGTGACCCCTGGAAAAAGCGACCGCGGATTATCAAACGCCGGAATGTAATCGGTGCCGAAATCCAGCAGATACGTCACACCGAGTCTTCGGGCCGCAGCACACACCTCCACATCGCTGTCGACCCGGTTGAGCCAGAACCGCAGCGTATACAAATCCGGGCTGATGTCACTTTGCGAGCTATAGGGAAAGAGCATGGTCCGCCCGGCCAATGCCATTGCCAGCGCCGAACCGTTGTACGGGTTGTTGGCGATCACATCATCTGCGGTTGTGTAGCGGTCCAGACGGTGGATCAGCGCCAGCTCGTGCGCGTCCACCTGCGCCAACCTGTTCGGTTCGGCCGGCACGTTGAACATGGTGCCCACCTGGCCCTCCATCTGCCACAGCCCGGGATTGCCCATGACAAGTGCGACGACGAGCCCCGCCACCGCGATGGAACTCCCCTTGCGCCGGGCAAGGGTTGGCAGGCGGTGCCGCAGCCAGTCCACAGCGTGTACCAGTCCCAGGGCCGCCAGTGGCACGGCGATGAGGGGCATGAGTGCGGCAACCCGTTCGGGGTTGTCCCACCAGGGGGCCATCACGGCGTTGGCCGGGCCGAAGTCCGTGCCGGCGGTCATTGGATATGTGAACGCCAGGAGGATCAGGACGGCGTACAGCCAGCGCAGCCCGGGCAGTGCCGCCCCGAACCTGACACCCGCCAACACCAGCAGCGTCAACGCAATGGCGGGGAACCAGATGGGGTCGGGGGCGTGCGTGAAACTGCGCAGCAGGGCGAGCGGGAAGGGCATGATGGCCAGGCTCACATAATTGAACAGACCGCGGATCTGCGGCAACAGCAGCAGCGCTCCGGCAACGGCAATGAACACCAGCGCCAGCAGCCCCACCCGGCGCCAGCCATGGCTGCGGCTGCTGCGGAACCCTGTCCGCAGCCAGGAGAACAGGAGGAAAACCAGCAGGGGCGTCAGCACCAGCAGGATGCTGAACACGCCGTTGGGCTGTGCAATGACGGCTCCGGGCAGGAACAGCGCCACCACCGCCAGTGCCTGGGCCGGTTCCAGCCCCTGGTGGACGGCCGGGCGCAGAATCAACAGAACCAGCCCAATCCCCAGCGGGACCATGGCGTTTGAAAGCGAATTCGGGTAGGCGGAGCCGTATTGCAGGAGAAGCCACGGGAAGGCGGGGAACGCTGCGGACAGGATCCCGGCGAACACCAGCAGCATGCGGCGCGGCCCAAACAGCACGCGGGTCAGGAACACACAGCTGAGTGGCCACAGCACACCCGCCACGGCCAGCCAGAGGATGTTCGTGGCGGCCGGAACACTGATGCCGGTGACAATGATGAGCAGGCTCGCAATGCCGTGCCAGGCGCCGGGGTAGAAAACGGTCTTCCCGCTGGGCATGATGAAGCCCGAGATGGCAAAGGAGGAAGCATTGGATGTTTCAACCGCGTACGCCGTGGCGTTGAGGTGGAAGACCGAGTCATAGCCCTGCGTGAATTGTTCGGGATTCACGGCAACCAAGGTGAGCAGCGCCGTCGTAATTGCCAGGGAAACAGCAATGCCGGCCAAGGCAGGCCAAGTCCCGGACCAGGGCCGGGGGACGGGGTCGGGGACGCGCAGGGCCGTGATGAAGCGGCGCGCCAGCCAGGCACCCGCCGCGGCGATGGCGGTCCCGAGCAGCAGCACGGGCAGGTGCCATGGCAGGCCGATGAGGGGTGCGACGATGGCGCTGACGGCGATGATGGAGACGGAAATTGCGGGGGCCAGGCAGAGTGCCACGAGTCCGCGGATGCGCAGCGCTGCCAGGACCGCGGCGCCGGGCAGGGAAAGAATCAGCAGTGCGAGCGTAAAAGCCGGCACCGCCTCAAACCAAGAACTCACCCCAACATCCCCGTCCCGTTTTTCAGCGGATCAGGCCTTCTTGACAACGCTGGACTTGAGTTTCATGGGGCCGAAGCCCTCGACTTTGGCGTCGATGTCGTGCCCGTTCACGGGCGTCACGAGGCGGATGTTGCGCACCTTCGTCCCGATTTTCAGATCCTGGGCGCTGCCCTTGACCTTCATGGTCTTGACGATGCTCACGGTGTCGCCGTCGCTGAGAACATTGCCCACGGCGTCCTTGACCACTGCTTCCGATTCGGCTGCATTGCCGGTCTCGGCGGGGGACCATCCGTGGGCGCATTCCGGGCACACCAGCAGTCCACCCAACTCGTAGGTGTATTCGCAGCTGCAGACTGGGCACGGGGCAAGGGTCTCACTCATGGGCTCCATCTTAGCCGTTGCACCTGCTGGACGGCCGCGGGAGGCCCGTTCGGCTGGCGGGATGCACGCTGCGTGCAACGCCGCGTGTGCGCGGTGCAGGATTGCCAGCTGCCTCTCCCACGCGCGTGACGCAGCTGATGCGCCGACAGTTGCACAACGGGGCCAATGGCGAGCTCAAGAATCGGTGCAGGAAGTGCGGCGCTGACACCGGTTGTCAGGATTTGGCGCGCGTTCATAACCCGCCCGCCGAGGGGAAGGCAAAAA
>JBBSQT010000353.1:0-2556 GCA_038243775.1 Actinomycetales bacterium
CGCTGCTCCCACGCGGATCCCGACGACGACGTAGACTGCCCCCAGCGCCAGGCCGGCGAAAAGGGCCAGCCAGGCGAAGCCCGGCTGGCCTGTGACGGCGCCGACGACGATCAGGACTGCCACAGGGGCTGCCAGGGCTCCCGCACCGGCAAAGCCCCCGAGCTGGACGAGCATTGTAGCGAAGTTGTTTCCCGGTTTGGACTTCAGGGGGCTCTCCCCGGGAAGCGGCGCATGCATGGTGAAGCGGGACGAGAGGACGCTGGCCAGTCCCAGCCCTGCACCCGTGGCCCCGGCCAGCAGGCCCACGGCCGGCGGGAAACCGGCCCAGTTGCCGGAGACGATCGCCCCTGCGATGGCGAACAGCAGCCCGAGCGGCAGGGCCAGTGCCGCTGCCGCCAGGACACGACCTGTCCTGTCCGCCTTGCCGGACACCCCCGTGGCCAGGTGCAGGGCAAACGCCGTGTTGTCGTAGGAGATGTCGGAGGAAATGCTCCAGGCAACCATGAATGCGGCCAACGCACCGGCATAGCTGAGGATGGGCCCGACGGCGTTCAGCCCGCCTGCCTGCGAACCTGCAAAGACCACAACGACGGGGATGAGAGGCGCCACGAGCAGGCCGGCGCTGTAGCGCGGGTCCCGGAACCAGTAGGTGAGGCAGCGGGCCGCAACGGCGCCCGTGGGTGTCTGCGGGAACATGGAAAAGAAGCCGAGCCCGCGCGAGGTGCGGCGGCCGGTCCCCGAGAACACGGGTGTCACGAGCGCTTTTTCAAGGCACACCTTCCACAGCCATGTGAGCGCCGCGAGTGTGGCCAGCGCGATCAGGAACTTCAGGGCGGCTGCACCGTAGGCGCCCCCGGCAACCGCTGCAGGCACGGCCCAGATGGCGCCCAGCGGGGTCCAGGACAGGGTGGCCGCCAGTTGCGGGAGGTAGCCGGCAAAGTCGGTGATGCCGCTGGAAACCCCGGCAATGATGGGGCCCAGGAGCATCAGCGGGACCAAAACAACAATGCCGCTGATGTCCTTGAACCGGCGGGAAGAGGCCAGGCTGGCGCTTGCCGACGTCATGGCCCGCGACGCCACGATGCAGGTCAACGCGGCCAGCGCGCCACAGATGAGCGCGGCCACCGCCGCCACGGGGTGCCGCCACCAGGCGGCGGCCGTGCCCAGGGCTGCGACCAAGGTGATGGCGCCGGGTACGCCGATGAAGCTGGAGAGAGCCAGGCCGGCCAGCATGCTCTTCAGGGGAATCGCGTAGGTGGTGAAGCGGGCAGGATCCAGCGTCATGTCCATTCCGGCGGCCACCACCGGGATGATGAGCCAGCCAAGGAACAGGGCCGCCCCTGCCAGCACCAGGACTGTGCCGATCAGCTCCGGGTCTGCGGTGCCCAGGGCGGCCAGGCCCAGCAGAACCAGCACCAGCGTGCCCAGTCCGTAAAGGCCGCCAATGACGAGGCCCACCAGCTGCCACGGCGTGCGCTTCAGGGAGTTGCGCAGCAGCTGGACTTTCAGCCTTAGGAGGTGCGCAACCATTGCAACCCCGCAGTCTGGTTCCGCCCGCCAACAAGCTCAACGAACTTGTCTTCAAGGCTCATTTCGCCACGAACCTCATCCACCGTGCCGGCAGCAAGAACACGCCCCGCCGCAATGACGGCCACATGGTCGCACATGCGCTGGACCAGGTCCATGACGTGGCTGGAGACAATCACGGTGCCGCCGGAATGCACGTAGTCATGGAGGATGTCGCGGATGT
This sequence comes from Actinomycetales bacterium, assembly GCA_038243775.1. Taxonomy (GTDB): domain Bacteria; phylum Actinomycetota; class Actinomycetes; order Actinomycetales; family Micrococcaceae; genus Specibacter. The sequence continues at coordinate 1,751 of JBBSQT010000353.1, forward strand.
TGGCGGCCGAGACCGGGTCAACGGACTCGAAAGGCTCGTCAAGGACCAGCAGCCGCGGCGCGTGGATCAGGGCTGCGGCGAGGGCGATTTTCTTCGTCATGCCGGCCGAATAATCCACGACCAGCGTGCCGGCATCCTCGGCCAGGTCCAAGGCATTGAGCAGGTCCTTTACCCGCTCGGCCACAGTGTCTTTGTCCATGCCGCGCAGGAGGCCCGCGTATGTCACCAGCTGCTCGCCGCTGAGCCTGTCGAAGAGGCGCACGCCGTCGGGCAGCAGGCCCATGAGCTTCCTGGCTTCCAGCGGCTGCGCCCAGATGTCCACGCCGTGGACGCTCACCTGGCCCAAGTCCGGACGCAGCAAGCCCGTGGCCATGGACAGTGAGGTGGTTTTGCCGGCACCGTTGGGCCCCACCAAGCCGTAGAAGGAACCTGCCGGAACATCAAGGCTGACGTTGTCAACGGCAATCTTGTCGCCGAAGCGCTTGGTCAATCCGCGGATTGACAGTGCCGGCGGCAGGGCGCCGTTCAAAAAGGGTGCACTAGAGGTACTCATGCCCACACACTAACAATCCAGGACGCGGCTGTGGCTTATCCCAAAGGATGATCTTCCAGCCGGATCGCCAAAAAGTGGGCCTGGCCCTCGGATCCACGCGGCACCCCGTGCGCCGCCGGGCACCCCGCCACTAAAACATGACACCGGCTCCCAGCAAAAAAAACTTGGCGGACCTAGAACAGCGCCCGGGCCAGTGCCTGCCGAGACGCGGAGACACGGGCGTCGCCGACACCCACAACCTCGTACAACTCCA
>JBBSQT010000354.1:0-2529 GCA_038243775.1 Actinomycetales bacterium
CTGCAGGCAACAACGCAGAGCCGACTGTGCCCGCGCCCTCGGCAAGGGACGTGACATCAACCGGGACGTTGGCAACGGCCCAGTGCCAGTAGCCGCTGGCGGTGGGGGCGTCGGGGTCGTAAACGGTGACGGCGAAGCTGCGCGTCCCTTCCGGGAAGCCGCTCCAGGACAGCTGCGGGGAAAGATCCGCTCCGTCGGGATGGGCGCCGCTGTTGACCTGCGCCGGGGAAAAAGTAGTCCCGTCGCGGAAGGACTCACTGCGCAGCTCAAATTCCGGCACGGGCTTCAAAAAGGAATAGGGATCGTAACCAAACATGGGAACCTGCTTTCTACTTTTGCATTTCTGCGCGGCTGGGCGGATTGGCGCCGGCGCGGGATACGGTGATGGCGGCTGCCCGGGCCGCGTATTTGATCAGCTCGGTCAGCGTTGCGGTGCTGATGCTGCGCAATTCGCCGCGGCGCTGCGCCCCATCGAGCTCCCGGTCCACGAGGGCCGAGAGCAGGGCCGCCATGAAGGAATCCCCCGCCCCCACCGTATCCACAACCTGGACCAGAGGCACCTGGCAGGACGCTTCGCCTGCGGCACACACCGCCCACGGCCCTTCCCCGCCCTGTGTCACAACAACGACGGCGGGACCTTCCGTGCCGCCCATGGCCAGCCACCTGCGTGCCGTCTCCTTGGGGTCGACGCCGGGGTACAGCCATTCGAGGTCCTCGTCGGAGGCCTTGATGACGTCGGCCAGGACCATGAATTTCTCTGTCTGCTCCCGGGCGTAGTCCACGTCGGTGATGATGCTGGGCCGGGCGTTGGGGTCAAAGGCAATGGTTGCGCGCGGGTGCGCCTCGATCACGGCGGTGAGCACCGCTCCGGCCCCCGGGGCGAGCATGGCGGCGATGGATCCGGTGTGCAGCAGCGTAGTGGCGGCCAGCATGAAATGGGGTGAGCCGTCGGATCCGGAAAGTTCCGGCAGCGACCAGTCCAGGGCGAACTCGTAGCTTGCCGCGCCGGTGGCGTCCAGGACGGCGCGGGCCACGGACGTGGGGTGGTCATCGGGCGACAGGGGGACCATGACATCGTTGCTGTGCAGGTGCCCGGCCACCATGTCGCCGTAGGCGTCGCGGCCAAAACGGCCCATGAACTGCACGGGGTGGCCCAGCCGGGCCAGGCCAACGGCCACGTTCATGGGGCTGCCGCCCACGTGCGGGACAGGCGCCTGGCCGTCCCGCACCACTTCATCAATCAGTGCTTCACCTATGACAGTCAACATGGGTACAGCCTACGACGTCGGGCAGCGGGCCGGGCCGGGGCCGGGCCGGGGCCGGGGCCTGAGTGCCGCGACCAGCCTTGTATGTACTTTCTTACCTGACGGGCGGCGGTGCTGCTCGCATGGGCGGGTCTTGCCGTTTAGGCTCGAACATATGAGTAGCAACTGGGAACAGCTCGACGATTCGCTCCGGCCGGCCGTGATCGCCTCGGTGGCGGACTTTGAACGGACCCGCCCCGCGCTGGAGAAGGTCACGGCGGAGATGGAAGCGCTGGTCCGCGGGGTTCTCTCCGAGGCCGATGACAAGCCGCTTTTCGTCACGAGCCGGACCAAGACCGTTGAGTCATTCCGGGAAAAAGCTTCGCGGATGGTGACCGAGCCCGATGCCGCCCCCGCACTGCAATTTCCGGAACCACTGCGCAACCTCACGGACATGATTGGCGTGCGGGTCATCACCACCCTTCCCGGTGAAAACGCCCAAGCCGCCAACCTGATCAAGCGCCAGCGCAGCATTTTCGACTGCCGTGGCGACACCGAGAAGGACATTGGTTCCATTGAATCCGGCACGTACGGCTATTCCAGCCGGCACCTGATCCTGCGCACCATCCAAAACGATGTGGTGCGTGCCTATCAGGCACTGTTGGATCCGGATACGAAGGCAAACGGAAGTTACTTTTTTGAATGCCAGATCCGCACCATTTTCGCCCATGCCTGGAGCGAGATTGAGCATGACATCCGTTTCAAGTCCCAGGATCCGCGTGCGTGGAGCCCCTACTTTGACCGCCAATTCACGGCTACGGCGGCCATGTTGGAAACCGTGGAGTCCGCATTTTCTGAGCTTCATGACAGGTACGAGACCGTCACCAGCTATTGGGACAAGGACGGTGAGGGGAATGTTTCGCTGACCCCCAACCGCATCAAGGCCGTGTGGCAGACGCTGTTGCCGCACGTTGACAGGAAGTCCGACGACGACTGGGGCTGGGCCGCCGAGCTAGTGGCCGCACATGGGTTGAGCAGGACCGTGGATCTGGCGGCGCTGTTGCAGCCGAAGATTATTTCCCATGTCCGCAAGGCCCTGGACCACAGGTACTCCCCCGGACCGGATCGGCTGCTGGACGATTTGTTGCTCTGGCAGTTTGGCCAGAGCCACATTGAGTTGACCGCGGAGGAAACCGGCGCAGAGCAAACCCCGCGCCGCGACAGCCTGAACCGCCGTCACCAGCAGATGCAGCGCTATCGCAAGACGCAGGGTTTTTAGCTCAAC
>JBBSQT010000355.1:0-2518 GCA_038243775.1 Actinomycetales bacterium
TAGTGTGGTTATCCTTCCGGGGGGGGGCGGGCGGGGTTTTTTGTCTCGTTGGTGGTGCTGGGGGGGTTTGGGTTCTGATGGTGTGCCGTTTTGGGTTTTTGCCCGGGCGTGGGTCGCCCAAAATTTTTGTGGGGCCCCACCGCAGGGTCCGGCGCTGCGCAGATCAGGACATGCAAAGTCCGACGGCGGTGCCAAGGCGCCGGATTCATCAAATGTGTCTGGTTGCACACGGCAGAATTCGGCAAATTGGTAAAACCGGGGTTTGGCACAAAATAAAATTTCTTGGTGGTTCAACGCGCGCAACGAGTACAAAGTCCCTCAGGCAACCTCTCAAACGGCTCGAACCGTACGGCTGTGCGGCCGGGCAGAGCAAGCCAAAGAAGAGCCACCCAAAGCAGAGCAAGCCAAAGCAGCACAAGCCAAAGCAGGGCCAACCTGCAGGGCGCAACCCAGCGCGGATCTACCCAGCGGGCAGCAACCCAAGCCACCGGGCGTCAACGCAGCAAACCGTTTGGCAATGTCACCCGCGGCACCACCAACCCGAACCGTCTGCGCCGGGTGGACCGCTGGCTCGCCGGCCCGCAGGCGTGGCGCCTGAAATGTGAGAGCAATCCGCTGGTGGTGGACCTCGGCTACGGCGGCTCCCCCGCCACTGCTGTTGAACTGTATTCTCGCATTCATGCGGTCTGCCCCGATGCCCACGTCACCGGCATTGAAATTGAGCCCGAACGGGTCCGCATCGCCAAGGAACTTGAGCACGACGGGCTGGACTTCCGCGTGGGCGGCTTTGAAATCCCCGTCCCCGGCAACGCCACCATGGTTCGCGCGTTCAACGTCCTGCGCCAGTACGACGAGGCCGATGTGCGCCTTATCTGGGAGACCGTCTGTTCGCGCCTGGCCCCGCAGGGCATCTTCGTGGACGGCACCTGCGATGAAATTGGCCGCCGCAGCACCTGGGTCGCATTGGACTGCGCCGGCCCCCAGTCGCTCACGATTTCGCTGCGGTTCGGCGGCTTCGAGCTGCCCTCCGACATCGCCGAACGCCTGCCCAAGGCGCTCATCCACCACAATGTGCCGGGCGAAAAGATTCACGGCTTCCTGCAGGCCCTCGACCAGCACTGGCTGACCGGCGCTGCGCTGGCGTCCTTCGGCAACCGGCAGCGCTGGATGTCCATGTGCCAAAAGATGTACGACGGCGGCTGGCCGGTGGTGCGTTCACCGTCCCGTTGGCGCTTGGGTGAGTTGACAGTGGCATGGTCGGCCGTGGATCCCGCCCTCGGCGGGCAATAGCCGCAACTGGAACACCCGCCGCCCCATCAAGGCCCGCGGCCTGAAGCACAAAAGCGCGCACCACCCATGCCAGCCGCGGCACCAAGACCGGCGGTCCGGACGGTCGCGCGACTAAGCCCAGGCAGTTACCAGGATGACCCGCGGTTTTGCTGGCCGCGTCCACGGCCACGCACCTCGGCAAGCCTTGGGCGCACGTCGGCCAGATACACGCCGGCCGCGGTGACACCGGCCAGGCTGAGGATCAGGCCCATGCCGATGCCCGGGCTGGTGAATGTCATCAGCGGAACAATGACATAGAGGAAACCGAAGAACACAGACCCGGCTGTCAGCGCGGTCCAGAACGTCTTGGTTTTCTTGTAGACGCTCTCAAAGTCGGCGGCGCGGGTGCGCATGCAGTCGGCGAGCGCCCACACCTGAATGCCCAGTGCCAAAAGACCCAGGGCCACGAGGATGAAGAACTGTATGAACATCACGAAATTAGCCACGAGTCCAGCTTAGCGTTCAGTTCTGGTTTTGGCCTGTCCAGCCTGCACAAAGGCCTGCTCCAAATCGGTCCACAGGTCCTCCACGTTCTCGATGCCAACACTCAACCGCAGCAGATTGGCCGGGACGGTTGCGGGTTCGTTGGCGTGGCGGCGCCGGCGCTCAATCAGCGATTCCACCCCGCCCAGGGAGGTGGCAGGGGTCCACACCCGCAACGCCTCGACCAACGCATTCGCCGCCTCCTCCCCTCCGGCCACCTCAATGCAGAGAATGGAGCCGAATCCGTCCATCTGGGCCCTGGCCCGTGCGTGCCCCGGATCCGAAGGCAGGCCGGGGAACAAAACCCGGGCCACGCCGTCGTGCCTGTCCAAACGGCGGGCCAGCGTCAGCGCACTGGCCTGCGAGCGCTCCACCCGCAACGCCAGGGTCCGCAGCCCGCGCAGTGCCAGCCACGCCTCGAAGGGCCCGGCGACGGCGCCATGGATGGAGCGGTGGTGCAGGAGGGTGCCGCGCAATTCCGGGCTTGACGTGACCAGGGCGCCGAGGATGACGTCCGAATGCCCGGCCAGGTACTTCGTCACCGAGTGGAGCACGACGTCGGACCCCAGCTCCAGCGGCTTCTGCACCAGGGGCGTGGAGAAGGTGTTGTCGGTGACGACGAGAGCGCCGACGGCCCGGGCGGAGCGGGCCAGGACGGCCATGTCGGCGACCTCCAGCATGGGGTTGGTCGGGCTTTCCAGCCACA
>JBBSQT010000356.1:0-2502 GCA_038243775.1 Actinomycetales bacterium
CGCAGAGCGCTCCAGCCGCTGAAACGCGGAGAGCACATACTGGTCGGGCATGCTGGCATAGCCGAACTTGGGGCCGCCGTACCCAACATTCCTGGAATCGTAAAGGGCGTCAAAGCCGTAAAACGCCTGCCCCTGCGGCCAATCCCTGGTATCGGCCGGAACGAAGGACACGGTGCGCCACCCAGCCACTTGAAACGCGCTGGACAGTGTTGGCCGCTGGGTCGTCAGCAGCTGGTTGTAGCGTTGTTGGCTGTCAACCCACAACCCCGATTGCAGTGTTGAGTGCGCCAGCCAGCTGGCACCGCCGAAGGTGGGGGACGTCAAAAATGCGCTGCGGGAGTCAAACCCTGCATGGTGAAGTTGGCTGGTTCCGGACTCGAGCACGGCGCGCACCCCAGGTGAAAAGCTCGAACCCTCCACCGCTGCCCGACCATAACTTTCAACGAACACCAGCAGCACGTCCTTGCCCCGCAACCTTTGCAACAGGCCCGCCTCCGGGGCGGCGGACTGCGGCCCCATGAACGGGTCGTGGGAGATCTGTGCAGCAAACACGTGCCGGTCGGCCGCATCGTGCTGCACCTGCTGGAACTGGGTGGAAACAAAGGCGGCCGTGACGGAGGAAGCCAGGGGTGCGCCGGGACCCCAAGAAGTTCCGGACACGAAAAAGACCACCCAGGCGGCCCCCGCCACCAGCACTGAACCGGCCCACACCCGGCGGTTCATGCTCGCCGCGTGTTGGAGCCGCAACGCCGCCACGGGAAACAGGAACAAGGAGAACGCCACGAAAAGGACGGCCGCCGCCAGCACTGCGGCCGCCCCCGCCCCTCCCAGTGAATCACCCAAAACGCCGGCACCCGGGCCCAGGTAGTACCCGTCGTTGAGCAGGTCAAAGGGCCTGTCAAAGACGGCCTCAAAAGCAGTGTTCAGCGCCTTCGCCAGAAGCACCACGGCCAGCAGTGCACCGAAAATTACCGCCACCACCTGCCGCCAGCGTCGGGGGAGCACCAGGGCAGTCAGAACCAGCACCAGCCCGGCCAGCGGAATGGCAGCAAAGGAGCCGGGCGTTGTGTTGAGCAGGTTTGCCGGCAACAGCAGCGCGACCCATACCAGAAGGCCGGAGAGGGCTGTCAGGAACTGCGCTGGGATTTCCACCGCGCCGGGATTCACCTTCCGGTGCCGCCACAGCCACCGGCACTGCCGCCCAAAGGACTCAGCCAGCAGCACGAGGGCGCCCAGCAGGATGGCCGCCATCAGGCGGTGGGGGAGGACGTTGGCAGCTGCAGCAGTGAGCGCCACGCCCTGCACCACCGCCACCACCTTGGCCCAATAGCGCGGTGGCGAGTCCGCGCGCAGCCAGGGCAGGAACCACCCGGCAGCAAGGAACGCATAACGTGCCAGGCCAATCGCCAAAACCCAGCCTCCCACCAACTCCGCCACACGAACACTCAGCGCAAGGATGAGAAATGCATCAACCTCCATGTCAAAACGTGCGCCAAGGTCCGACGTCGTGCGGGTGCGGCGGGCAACCCGGCCATCAACCCCGTCGAGCACGATGGTGGCGGCGGCGAAACCAACCAGCACGCCCACGGAAACACCCTCCGCGAGGGCCCCGGACGCCAGCATCCCGGCCACCAGCGCCGCGGCACCGCCGGCCAGGACGGCGCGAAACGCCGTGATCCAGTCGGCCGGGCCATAAGCGGTGCCGCGCCGGGCAACAGCTCGCACAAGAAGTGCGAACATGATCAGCGCAGAGAGCACCCCCACGCCCCAGCCGGCGGCGCCGAGCCCCACCGTTGCCGACAGCGCAGCCAAGAGTGCGAGCTGGCCGAACAGCCCGAAAACGGGTCCACGGTGGAGCGATTGCATGCCGCCTCCAATGTGAGGAACGCAACAGTATTAGGATAGGGGCAATTCATGGATGCCGACCCTTGAATCCGATGCCGGGATGTGATGCGCATGAACCGCAACGCACTTGCCTATTGGCTGCTCGGGCCAGGGATCGGCGAGATCCGCACCGAGACGCTGCCCGTGCCCGGTCCCGGCGAGGTTCTGGTGCGCACCCTCCATTCGGGCATCAGCCGCGCCACGGAGCTGCTGGTGCGCCGCGGCGGTGTCCCCGCCGATCAACGCGAGCTCCTGCGCGCGCCGTTCCAGTCCGGTGAGTTTCCATGGCCCGTCAAGTACGGCTACCTGAATGTGGGGGTGGTCGAGGCGGGGCCGCCGGGATTGCTGGGCCGCACCGTCTTTTGCCTGTTTCCCCACCAAAGCGCATACGTGGTGGCGGCCTCCGCCGTGCATGTGGTGCCGGAGGGGGTGCCGGCCCGCCGCGCCGTCCTCGCCGGAACGGTGGAGACGGCCGTGAACGCACTGTGGGACGCTGGCCCGCTTCCGGGGGACCGGATAGCGGTGGTTGGCGCCGGCATGGTGGGGTGCTGTGTGGCCCGCCTGCTCGCCGGCATTCCGGGCGTCACCGTGGAGATGTTCGACGTCGATCCCGCCAAG
>JBBSQT010000357.1:0-2478 GCA_038243775.1 Actinomycetales bacterium
GAAATGGTCGAATGGTTTGGACGGGAGTTCGTCAGCGATCAAATCTACGTTGCCTACGATGACACCATTGGCGATATGGCGATGGGAGGGCTGGGTTCGTTGGTTGCGGGATTCGTGATGGCTTTCGTCCCCCTGTTCAGGCCTGATGCACCTGCGCAGCAACGCGACCTCTAGGAATGTGGCGGCCGCCAGCAGTACCTGTCAGCCGCAGCCACACGCTCGGAAGGAACTAATCAGGCGCTACGAGTTGACTCTCAGATTCGAAACGTCCCGCAGAGCGTTCCCCCAACGGGACACGCCAGCAGCCAACAGCCATTGGCCAATGAGTCCACGTCGGGCCCGTCAACTGCAACCGAAGCGATCGCTGATGTCATAAAACCCGGATTGGTGGCGTGAAGCTCCAGATCCTCTGGCGTCCGGTGACATTCGAATCGTCACCAGACGCCTTCTACCGCGCGCGACGTATTCGCACGGTGTGGGGACGACCACGGGAGCGTTGAAACCCTGCGCGGCCACTGCTTGCACCGCCGGGTTCTGCACCGCGCCGCCAATCAGCAGCAACCGGTGAACCTCCACACCAGAGGCCTGAGAGCCTCGAGCCCGCCCGTCAGCCCACACAGCATGCCCTCGATTGCTGCCCGGGAAGTGTTCTCCCTCGTGGTCGAGGCAATGCTCAGGCCGTGGAAGCTGGCTTTCGCAACAGGTAAGTTGGGGTGCGTTCTTCCTCAAAGTAAGGGACCAGGACGACGCCGGCACTGCCGGGTTCGGCGGCCATTGCCAGTTCCGCCAGCTCATCCAAGCTGACGTTGAGCAGCGTGGACACCGAACTGAGGACTCGTGCCGCGTTCAGTGTCACCGCTATGGGCAAGAACATCCCGGAAGCGTCGGCAGGCCCGGCCAGGGTGCCCGAGCTGTCGGCGCTGGGCCGGCCGGTCACCGCAAACATGGTGCCCACCGATATCACCACGTCTCATGCCACCGCACCGAGGCCCAGAGCCCCGGCAGCGTTGTCCCCGGCACCTGCGCCAACCAGGACGCCGTCGGGCATCCCGGGAAAGAGGGCGGCGTGCACGGTGCCGGCGGTTCCGTCCGGTGCCACCACGCGGGGCACCAGAACCGATCCGGACGCGGCACATCCCGGCTCGGCCTCACGTGCGGGAGGGCTCAGGGCGAGTTCGAAGAGATCAGTGTCGTAGCGGCCGGTGTGCGGTGACCGATGGCCGGTGCCACTCGCATCGCAGCGGTCGGTGGTCAGCTGCTCCAGGTCGGGGCCCAGCGGACCGTCCCCGGTGGGCCCGTATCCGCGCAGACGCCAGCTTAGCCAGTCAAGGGGGAGGGCGACGGCGGCAATCCGGGCGGCGTTCTCCGGCTCGTTGTCGCGGACCCAGCGGATCTTCGCGTTGGTCAGGGAAGCGACCGGGAAGGAACCACAACGCTGCGCGAGGGCAGCCGCCCCCCACTCGGCGACCAGCTCCGCCGCAGCCGGAGCCGGGCGGGTGTCATTCCACAACACGGCTCGGCGGATGACCTGCCCGGCCGAGTCCGGCAGGACCTTGCCGTGCTGTTGCCCGCGATGGCGACGGCGGAAACATCGGCCAGCCCACCGGCGTCGGACACGGCGGAGAGCAGCGCCTCCCACCAGAGGCGCGGATGGATCTACCGTGCGCCGAGGAGGTGCTCGAGGAACAGCTGCTGCAGCTTGACGAAGCCGAAGCCCTTGCCGCCGAAGTACGGTGCTGCGTCGAAGTCCTCGTAGGCGGACTTGTCGGCGATCAACGCTTTGTAGCTCTCGCCCGGGTTGAGCGTGGGCTGGTTGATCTCCTCGACCTTGGATGCGGCCAATGCTGCCTGGACTTCGGGGTCGGCGCGGAATGCTGTGGCGCGTTCCTTGAGCAGCAGGTACATGCGCATGTTGGCCGCGGCCGAATCCCACACACCGTCGATGTCCTCGGTGCGGGAGGGCTTGTAGTCGAAGTGGCGGGGGCCGGTGTAGGCGGGGGTGCCGTTGGGGCCGCCGTTTTCCAGCAGGTCAACCAGGGAGAAGGCGTTTTGCAGGTCGCCGTGGCCGAACACCAGGTCCTGGTCGAACTTCACGCCGCGCTGGCCGTTGAGGTCGATGTGGAATAGCTTGCCCTGGTAGAGGGCCTGGGCGATGCCGTGGGTGAAGTTCAGCCCGGCCATCTGCTCGTGGCCCGTTTCCGGGTTGATGCCCACCAGCTCCGGGCGTTCGAGTGTTTCGATGAATGCGAGGGCGTGGCCGAGCGTGGGGAGCAGGATGTCGCCGCGGGGTTCGTTGGGCTTGGGCTCAATGGCGAAACGGATGTTGTAGCCCTTGTCGGTGACGTAATCGCCAAGGAGGTTGACGGCTTCGCGGTAGCGCGCCAGCGCGCCGCGGATGTCCTTGGCCGTGTCGTATTCGCTGCCTTCGCGCCCGCCCCACATGACGAAGGTTTCGGCGCCGAGCTCGGCTGCCAGGTC
>JBBSQT010000358.1:0-2473 GCA_038243775.1 Actinomycetales bacterium
GGGTGGCTGGCTGATGCGTCATGCTTTCCACAGTAGACCGCCGGCACCGCACCGCGTCACAATGCGACACGGGGGCGCACATTTGTGGACAGGCTGCCCTTGTGGACAACTCCGGGCCGGTGCGGGGGTCCATTCAGCTTGGGCCGGTAGGCTTATGGGGTGACTTCATTTTCCGCCCCGAAGCCGGGCTTGTTCATTGCTTTTGAAGGTGGCGACGGGGCCGGAAAATCCACCCAAGCCCTGCTGCTTGCCCAGGCCCTGTCCGACGCCGGGCGCACAGTTTTGCGGACCCGTGAACCGGGCGGGACACCGGTGGGTGAAAAGCTGCGCTCCCTCGTCCTTGACCACGGCCAGGGCGAGATTGATGCCCGGACCGAGGCGCTGATCTTTGCCGCCGCCCGGGCCGCCCACGCCGCGCAGGTCATCGCCCCGGCGGTTGCCCGCGGCGAAGTGGTCATCAGCGACCGCTACGCCGATTCCTCGATCGCCTACCAGGGCGCCGGCCGCAGCCTGGGGACCGACACCGTCGCGGCCCTCAACGACTGGGCCACCAGCGGACTCTGGCCGGACTTGACCGTGCTGCTGGACGTCTCCCCGGAACAGGGCCGGGACCGCCGCACGGCAGGGGACGCCACAGAGGACCGGCTGGAATCGGAACCCGATGACTTCCACGCGGCCATCCGCTGCGCATTTCTGGAGCTGGCGCAAAAGAACCCGCAGCGCTACCTGGTCCTCCCGGCCAAGAGCCCGGTGCCGGAGCTGGCCGCCATCGTTGCAGAACGTGTCATGTTGCTGCTGGCTGCCCCGCAAGGCGCAGCATGAGCGTCTGGGTCGACCTCCAGGGACAGGACTCGGTGGTGGCCCAGCTGCGCCGCGCCGCCCAATCCCCCAACCCCACCCACGCGTGGCTGCTGACGGGCCCTCCCGGCTCCGGCCGCTCCAACGCCGCGCTCGCCTTTGCCGCGGCGCTGGTGTGTGAGCGCCCCGAACTGCAGGCGCGCGGCTGCGGCACCTGCAAGGCCTGCCACACAACCCTGGCCGGCACCAACGCCGACGTCACCTTCATCGCGACCGAAAAAACCACGATCAGCATTGAGGAAGCCCGCGACCTGGTCCGCAAAGCCCACGACAGCCCGTCCTCGGCCCGGTGGCGCGTGATCATCGTGGGCGACGCCGACCGCATGGCCGAGCGCACCACCAACGTCCTGCTCAAGGCCATCGAAGAGCCTCCTCCGCGCACCATCTGGATCCTGTGCGCGCCCAGCCCCGCCGATGTCCTGGTCACGATCCGTTCCCGCTGCCGCACCCTGACGCTGCGCCTGCCCCCGGTCGCGGACGTGGCCGCGCTTTTGGTGCGCCGCGATGGCATCGAGCCCGGGCTGGCGCTGACGGCGGCCCGGGCCGCGCAGAGCCACATCGGCATTGCCCGGCGCCTGGCCACCGACGTCGGTGCCCGGGAACGGCGCGACACCACCGTCCGGCTGCCCCTGAACCTGCGCGATGTCACCACCGCGGTCCAAGCCGCCGCGTCGGTGCTCGCACTGGCCCAGGAAGAAGCAGCCTCCTCCAATGAGGAGCGTGACGCCGTTGAAAAGACCACATTGCTGCGCAACCTTGGGGCGCCGGAGACCGGCACGCTGCCCCCGCCCATGCGTGCCCAGGTCCGGGCCCTGGAGGAAGACCAGAAGCGCCGCGCCAAGCGTTCGGTGACGGACCATCTCGACCGGACCCTCACGGACCTGCTCTCCTTCTACCGGGATGTGCTGGTGCTGCAGCTGGACGCCCGGGGAGGTTCCGGCGTCGAACCTCCATCAGTGGAACTGGTCAACGAACCGCTGCGGGCGCCGCTGGCCGACTTTGCCGCGCACTCGCGCCCGGAAACCACGCTGGCCCGGATGGATGCCATCAATGCCGTCCGCCGCCGACTCACCACCACCAATGTTGCCCCGCTGCTGGCCCTTGAAGCCATGGCAGTCAGCCTCCTCTAACCTGTGAAGGACCCTTGTATGCCTGCCGAAAATGTACGACGGCGACACCGCCTCCGCGTGCCCCTCACCGCTGCGGCGGCGATCCTTGGGCTGATGCTGGGCTCGTGCTCGGTGCTGGCGCCGGACAAACCGGCGCAGACCGCCCCCGCGCCGGAGGTGGTGGGCGAGGTGCCGGCGGACCTGGCCCCGTTCTACACGCAGGCGGTGACGTGGTCCTCGTGCAACGGGGGCTTCCAATGCGCCGAGGTGCAGGTGCCGCTGGATTACGCGGCGCCGAAGAAGGACGCGATCAAGTTGTCGGCGATCCGGCTGCCTGCCAGCGGGAAACGGCTGGGTGCCATGCTGGTCAACCCCGGCGGCCCCGGTGCCTCCGGTGTGGACATGGTGAAGGACGGCGGGAAGTCCTACTTTTCCGGCAAGTTGCGCGGCGCCTACGACCTGGTGGGCTTTGACCCGCGCGGCGTGCAGCGCTCGGCGCCGGTGAA
>JBBSQT010000359.1:0-2469 GCA_038243775.1 Actinomycetales bacterium
AGGGCAGGTCAACGCCTACTTTGGCGAATATCCCACCGTGGGCAGCCTGTTGGGCAGGCAACCCACAGCCCAGGCAATTCCGGTTCCGGCCCAGCAGCACGCCCTGGACTCGCGCTTCAGGGCCTCGCCCGTGGGCCGGGACTGGAAAGCCCCGGAGGGACTGCCCGCCAAGGGCACGCTGATATCAGCCAACATTCCCGGGACGCTGTCCGGATTTACGGCCCGCGACGCCATCGTCTACCTCCCTCCGGCATATTCCGCCGTTGAACGGCCCATACTGCCGGTGCTCGTGCTCATCAGCGGACAACCCGGATCGCCCCAGTCATGGCTTCGATCCACCAACTTGATTTATGACCTCGACGAGTACGCCGCCCGCCATGACGGACTGGCTCCTCTGGTGGTCATGCCCGACCCCAACGGCAGCGACCAGGGAAACACCATGTGCATGGACTCCAAGGTTGCCAAAGCCGACACCTATATGTCCCGGGACGTGCCGAACTGGATCAACTCCCATCTGGATGCCGACACCAACCCCGACCACTGGGCCGTTGGCGGATTCTCCTACGGCGCCACCTGCAGCCTGCAGATGGTCACGCGCCATCCGAAGCTGTTCCACACCTTCATGGCCATCGCACCCGAACGGGAACCATCCCTGGCCGCCGACCGCAGGGTCACGGTGGACCTGGCCTTCGGCGGGGACGCCGTCGCCTTCAACGCCCTGCTGCCACTGACCTTGATGGCCGAGCACCACTACCCCAATACACGCGGCTGGTTTGCGACCGGCAGCTCGGACACCACGTATGCTGCCAATGTGACGGTATTGGAAGCGGCCGCACACAGGGCCGGCATGAGAACCCAAAGTGCCTCCTTTCCAGGCGGACATTCCTGGGCAGTCGCCAATGAGGCGCTCCAGCCCGGGTTGAAGTTCGTTTACTCCCGGATCGGATTGCCGTGATTCCGGCGGTCACAGGCTGGTTGCGCCGGACCCCCTTCACCTCCGCCATGATGGCAGCCACCATCGTGGTTCACCTGGTGGTGACTGGTTGGCGCCACAGGCTGCCGGGGGAACTGGCCGGCACAGGTGGCTACCAGAACCAGGACCTGCTCGACGGGCACTGGTGGAATGTGCTCAGCACGCTTTTCCTGAGCACCAGCACAGGCTCCATGCTGCTTGCGGTGGCGGTGCTGGGCGTTGCCGTGGGACTTGCCGAATTTACGGTGGGGACGCTGCGCACGATGGGACTTTTCCTCGCAAGCCAAGGTGCCGCCGTCGTGCTTTACACGGGGATGCTGGCGATGGGCGACGCGCTGGGAATCGACTGGCCGGCGGGCACGGATACGGCAACGTTGCTGGGCCCCTTCGGTGCAAGCACCGCGACTTTGATGGCGGCCAGCCGGGGGATCAGCGTGCTGTGGCGCCGGCGGTTGCGGGTGCTGGTGCTGGCCACCGCATTGATGCTCAGCGTCTATGTGGGGCATGCCCAGCACATGTTCATGCTGGTGGCTGCCGTGGCGGGGCTGGTGCTGGGCTGGCTGCTCGTGACGCCCGTGGGCTCCGGCCGGGTGGGCCGCTCGACAAGCCGTGAAGCACGCACCAACCTGGCCATGGTCGTTGCAGTCTTTGCGATTGGACCGCTCGTTGCGGCGCTGGCGCACGTGCCGGTGGGTCCCCTGGCGGTCATGCGGCGGTGGATCACCAGCCAGGACATTTCACCGGCGGCGCTGCATGGACACTGCGCCGGCGCGGCGTCGGCCTGTCCGGGGGAGTTCTTGAACCTTGGCCTGCTGGGTTCCGGCAACCACCTGCTGGCCCTGATGCCGATGGTGCTGCTGCTCGTGTGCGCCGAGGGCTTGCGCCGGGGCAGTCGGCTGGCGCTGTGGGCGGCTGTGTACCTGCACTTGGTCATCGGCGTGGTCTCGGTGTTCTACTTCCAGGTGTTTGCCGGGGTGGGCCTGGCCCTGCGCCGCGGACACCGCAGCCTGAGCATCAGCGAATCGGTGTGGGAACTGCTGCCGGTGGTCATGGTGCCCGTGCTCATCGCGCTGTTGCTGCTGCTGGGCCGCAGGCACTTCCGGGTTGATCCGGACCCCGTGCTGCGGCGCCGGGCACTGGTGTACCTGCCGCTGATTCTGCTCGCTTTCATTGGTGTGTACGCCGTGGCGTGGCTGGTTGAGGGAAACCTTGGCGGCGGGGGGACGGACGGGTCCGGCGCGTCTGGCGCGTCTGGCGGGAACAGTCTCGGCTGGGTGGCGCTGCTGGCTGCCATCCCGCGTATTGTGCTGCCCTACCCCTACCCCTTTACCTACACGGCAAGCATTTACCCGCACGGCATCTTCTCCGAACTGTTGTTCAGTTTTGGCGGCCCGCTCCTGTGGCTGGTCAGTGCCGCCGCGATTCTTGGGGTGTTCCTGAGCCGCCGGCTGCGCCCGGGGGTACGCGACCATGACAGGGTCCGCGCGCTGGTGGCC
>JBBSQT010000360.1:0-2465 GCA_038243775.1 Actinomycetales bacterium
GCCCTGTTGGACGAGCTCCAGGACGTGGATCCGGATTTGTTCGAACGGCGGAACCGCCGAGCGGGGAGCGACCACCAGCACGGCTGCGCACCGCCCGTAGGGGATGGCAGCGCAGATGCAGGGTTGGACCACAGGCGGTAGCGGAAATAGCTGTCGGACGTGCCGTAGCTGTAGGTGAACAGGATGGCGAAGCAGCCTCCCATGCCCAGCAGTTGGCGGCAACGAGCAGCGCTGTCAAAGCAAGAAGGACGGGGCCGCCCTCAGCCGCCAGGGGCGCAGGTAGTCACCGGCAGAGACGGCAACGGCCCGGGTACGACGAAGAGCAGAGCCACCGCCGGCACGCCGCCAGCCAGTCCCCCGAGAAGTGCCGCATTGGTGCTGCGGTTGGAGGCGGCGCCGGAGAGTGTCATTGACATGATTACTGCCCATGGGCAGTCCCACGCGCTGCCAGAACTGAAAGACCTGCTTCGCCAGGAACTTCGCGGTTTGTGCGGCGACGAGCCGACCGGCGGATACCACAGCAAGAAAGCCCCAGGCAATCCACGTGATCAAACTGTCGAATGGCATTGAGACACCCTACGTCAGTCGGTTGTATCGCTGCAGCATCACATTCCTTGGGATGGCTATGCCTTCGTACGGGGCACATCGTGAAGGTGGGCGCGTCCGCCGTCGTGGTTGAAGATGGAGAGGATTTCCACGGGACCCGCATGGGCGCAGATGGCATGCGGGACCATGGTGGGGAACTCTGCGACCTCGCCGGGGTGGACCAGGATGGTCCTCTCCCCCAGTTCCAGGCGGGCGATGCCGGACAGGACAGTGAACCAGTCGCGCCCGGGATGGACGCCAAGCTCGTGGGGCCGCTCCGGGGTGATGCGCATCTTGGCGACCGTTTTGCCGTTGAGGCCGTCCTCCGTGGAGAGCACCCAGGTGGTCAGGCCCTGCGAATGGCCGGCTTGGGGGCGGATCACGACGTCCTGGTCGCCCGCCGTCTCAACGAGTGCATCCAGGGTGGTGCCGAAGGCGCGGGCAATGGGAATCAACTGGTCGAGCGCGATGCGGCGGTGGCCGGTTTCCAGGCGGCTCAGGGTGGAGGCGCTGATGTCGCAGCGGCTTGCGAGGTTTTCCAGGGACCAGCCGCGGGCCGTTCGAAGGCTGCGGATGCGTTGGCGGATTACAGCATCAACATTTGATTCTTGCGTCACACGCAAAAGTCTATTCGTTTCCAGCATGGGATTGCTACCGTAAAAACATGAGCAATCACGCACACCACGACGTAACTTCACACGGCCACCACGACGGGCACGGTCACGAGGCCTCGCCCACCAACGACGCCGAGCTGGCGGCGACTCTCAACCTTGATGCGGACATCCTCGGCTCCTATTTAAAGGAGGCCACGTCATGGGCGGCCGAGCTGGCTGCCACGGCGCCAAAGACTGTCATTGACGTTGGTGCAGGATCCGGCGTCGGCACCGTTGCACTGGCGCAGCAATTCCCGGACGCCGCCGTTACAGCCCTGGACAAGTCCGCCGACATGCTGGCCATGACACTCAAGGCCGCAGCCGGGAACGGCTTCGGCGGGCGGGTCTCAGACATCCAGGCCGACCTGGACGAGGCGTGGCCTGCGAGCGCCCGCGCGGATCTGCTGTGGGCGTCGTCGTCGCTGCATGAGGTGGCCTCCCCTGACCGGGTTCTGGCCGACATGTTTGCTGCGTTGAATCCCGGCGGACTGCTGATCGTCATTGAGATGAACGGCCTGCCCAGCTTCCTCCCCGAGTCCATGCCGGAGAGCTCCGCCTTGGCTCCCGGCTTGGAGCCGCGCCTGCATGAAATCCTCGCCGGCAGAGGGTGGAACCATTTTCCGGAGTGGACGCCGGTGCTGGAGCGTGCGGGCTTCACCGTGGAGCGGCGCCAGTTCCCCACCCTGGGTGACTCAAGCCCTGAACTGGCCGCCCGCTACGCGCGCCACTTCCTGCAGCGCATCCACCAGGCGCTCGCAGACACCGCCTCCCCTGCGGATGTGACCTCGCTCGAGGTCTTGCTGGGTGACGGGCCCGGATCCCTGGAGCGCCGCGGGGACCTTCAAGTGCGCGGACACCGCACCGGGTGGGCGGCCCGCAAGCCATAGACCCGGCACCGGGGCCGCAAGTCGCGGGTCCGGCACCGCAGCCATGCCACCGGCACCGGGCCATGCCATTGGCGTCCCTGTTACCGGGGACGCGCTTGGATTAGCCTGAATCCATGACAAGCATCGTGTGGGCGCCCGGAGACCTCATCATTGCCACGAACCGCGGCGTCGACGTGCGCTTTGCCGGAGTTGAAATCACCGAGGATGTGCCGGAGCACATGTGGCGTGTCCCCGGTGAGCGCGGCATCAGGGTGCACCTGACAGGAGTAAGGGGCCCGGCCACCATGGAATTTGATGCCGGTTATGGGCAAGCCCTGGAAGCGTGGACGGTCGAGCGCAC
>JBBSQT010000361.1:0-2451 GCA_038243775.1 Actinomycetales bacterium
CGTTGCGCCGTCGACCGTCTCCAAATCCTTGGCACGCTCGGCGTAGTAGTGGGCGAAGTCCACGGCCTCGCTGACCTCCGGATCGCCCTGGTCCAGCGTCTTGCCGGTCTCGGCGGCCATGACCTCCATGAGTTCGGCGCGTCGGGAGTTCAGCATGTCCCCGGCCCGGTGCAGGATCGCAGCGCGGCCGGCCCCGCCCAGTGCGGCCCATTCGCCGGAATGGTCGACGGCGGCGGCCACGATCGTGTCCAGCTCGTGAAGTTTCGTAACGGTCGTGGCCGCGACGAGGTCGTTGCCGAGCTCGGAGGACGGGATGCGGGCCAGGATCTCCCGGCCCCAGGCGCGGTTGGGCGCCAGGGCGGGGTCTGTGTCGGGGGTGTTGGTGAAGTGGTCCGTGGGTGTGGCCGGGGCAGGCTGGTTGCGGTCCTGTAAGCGCTTGGTGGGCGGCACCGTGTCATCGAGGTTGGCCAGCGAGGCGAGGAAGCGGTTCTTTTCGCGCTCGAAGAGGGCCTCGTTGTCGGAGAGCTCGAACACGGCGGACATGAAGTTCTCTTGGCTCGCGCCCTCCTCCAGACGGCGGATCAGGTAGGCGATGGCGACGTCAAACTCGGCCGGGTGGACCACGGGCGTGTACAGCAGCAGGGAGCCGACGTCGCGGCGCACGGCCTCGGCCTGACCGGTGGCCATGCCCAGCAGCATCTCGAATTCGAGGGCCCCGGAGTCGGTGCTGATGCCGCGCGCCTTGGCGAGCAGCCAGGCGTGGGCCACGTCAAAGAGGTTGTGCCCGGCCACGCCAATGTGCACGTTGTTGATGTGTTCGGGGGTCAGCGCATAGTTCACAATGCGCTTGTAGTTGGTGTCGGAGTCCGCCTTGGTGCCCCAGGTGGCGAGCGGCCAGCCGAACACGGACGCCTGGACTTGTTCCATGGGCAGGTTCGCACCCTTGACGATGCGCACCTTCACGGGGGCGCCGCCGTCGGCCCGCCTCGCGGCTGCCCACTCCTGCAGCTCGATCATGGCGGCCAGGGTGTCCGGGAGGTAGGCCTGCAGCACGATCCCGGCTTCCAGGTTCTTGAACTCCGGCTTGTCCAGGATGCGCTTGAACACGGCGATGGTCATCCCCAGGTCCTTGTATTCCTCCATGTCCAGGTTGATGAACTTGGGCTTGGGGAAGGACGCGGCGAGGGTGTACAGGGGCGTGAGCTTTTCCACCACGTGGTTGACGGCGTCGTCGAAGGCCCACGGCGAGTGCGGGGCCACGGTGGAGGATTCCTTGATGGAGACGTAGTCGACGTCGTCCCTTGCCAGCAGTTCAAGGGTCCCCTGGAGGCGGCGGCCGGCTTCCTTTTCGCCGAGGACGGCTTCGCCGAGGAGGTTGATGTTCAGGTCCACGCCGCCGGCGCGGATTTTCGCGATGGCCGGGCCCAGCTTCGCGTCGGTGGCGTCCACGATCAGGTGGCCCACCATCCCGCGCAGCACCCTGCGGGCTATGGGGATGACAAGCTGTGGCAGCACAGGCGCCATGGCACCGCCGAGACGGACCGCGGCGCGCATGTACCAGGGCAGGAACGCGGGGACCCTGGGGGCCAGTGCGGCCAGGTTGCGCCCGGCGACGGCCAGGTCCTCGGGGCGGATCACGCCGTCCACAAATCCCACCGTGAAGTCCAGCCCGTGGGGGTCCTTCAAAACCCCGGCCAGGCGCTGGGCGGAGACGTCGGCGGGGAACTTCGCGGCCTCGCTCAGCCAGTGGCGGACCAGGGCGATCGTCTCGGCGGCGAGGTCGTCGCTGGGAACCGGGATGTGCGCGGCAAGGGCCGCGGAGGAGCTGGCGGTGGCGGAACGTGTCATGGCTGCTGGGCGTTCTTTTCTGTTGTCTGCGGCATGCTGGAACAATGGTTCCCACCACCAGTATGGAACGAATGTTCATTTAGCAAAAGTGGTGATTTATAATGAATATTAGTCAGTTCCACTAAACTAACTGGAGGCGTCCATGTTGGACCTCAAACGGCTGCGCATGCTGCGTGAATTGCACCTTCGCGGAACCTTGGCAGACGTGGCCGCGGCCCTGCAATACAGCCCGTCCGCGGTGTCCCAGCAGCTGGCCCTCCTGGAGAAGGAAGCCGGCGCGAAACTGCTGCGCAAGGTGGGCCGGCGCGTGCAGCTGACTCCTCAGGCAGAGATCCTCGTGGCACACACGGCCTCGATCCTGGAAACCCTGGAACGTGCCGAGGCAGATTTGTCGGCGTCCCTGTCCACCGTGACGGGAACCGTGCGGCTGGCCGTGTTCCAGTCCGCCGCCCTGGCCCTGCTGCCGAACATGCTCACAGCCATGGCGCAGGCGTACCCGGAGGTGCGCATTGAAGTGATCCAGCGTGAACCTGAAACGGCCCTCTACGAAACCTGGGCGAGGGACTTTGACCTCGTCGTCGCCGAGCAGTATCCCGGCCATGC
>JBBSQT010000362.1:0-2441 GCA_038243775.1 Actinomycetales bacterium
CACCGGCCGCAGCGAACACCAGATCAACCTTGTGGAGGCCTACGCCAAGGAGCAGGGACTTTGGCACGACCCGGACCACACGCCGGACTTCAGCCAGGTTGTGGAACTGGACCTGTCCACCGTGGAGAGCTCCATCGCCGGTCCCAAGCGCCCCCAGGACAGGATCCCGCTGCGCAGCGCCTCCCGGGCGGTGCGCCGACTGCTGGCGGGGGAGTCCCAGGAAGCGGCCGTGCGGGCAGGCGGCCTCGACGACGCCGGGGACGGTTCCTTCCCCGCCAGCGATCCCGTGTCCATCAGCCAGCGCATTCCCCGCGACGAACCGCCCCACGTGTATGCGGACGACGGCGGCCCCGACGACCTCGAGTGGCCCAGCGACCCCGTGGAGATCCTGCTGGAGGGAAAGGCCCACACCTTGGACCACGGCGACATCGTCATTGCGGCCATCACCTCCTGCACCAACACCTCCAACCCCTCCGTCATGATCGGCGCCGGGCTGCTCGCTAAGAAAGCCGTGGAGCTCGGCCTGGACCGCAAGCCATGGGTCAAGACCACGCTGGCCCCCGGCTCACGCGTGGTCACCGACTACCTGGACCGGGCAGGGCTGAGCCCCTACCTGGACAAGATCGGCTTCGGCCTGGTCGGCTACGGCTGCACCACCTGCATCGGCAACTCCGGCCCGCTCATTCCCGAGGTCAGCGCCGCCGTCAACGAGAAGGACCTGACGGTCGCGGCCGTGCTCTCCGGCAACCGCAACTTCGAGGGCCGCATCCACCCCGAGGTCAAGATGAACTTCCTCGCCTCACCGCCCCTCGTCATCGCGTACGCGCTCGCAGGCTCCATGCACGTGGACCTGCTCAAGGAACCGCTCGGCACCTCCTCCTCCGGGGAGCCGGTGTTCCTGAAGGACATCTGGCCCACGACGGCGGAAATCAAGTCCGTGGTGGACGCCAGCCTTGAGGCGCAAATGTTCACGGACGGTTACGCGGATGTCTACCGCGGCGACGAGAACTGGCGCGGCATGCACGTGCCCGAGGGCGACATGTTTACCTGGTCCGAGGAGTCCACCTACGTCCGCAAACCCCCGTACTTTGACGGCATGAAGCGCGAGCCCGAACCCGTCACCGACATCATCGGGGCACGGGTGCTGGCCATGCTCGGGGATTCGGTCACCACAGATCACATTTCCCCGGCCGGCAGCATCAAGAAATCCACCCCCGCCGGCCAATACCTGATCGAGAACGGGGTTGCACAGGCCGACTTCAACTCCTACGGGTCCCGACGCGGCAACCACAACGTCATGATCCGCGGCACCTTCGCCAACATCCGGCTGCGCAACCAGCTGGTGCCCGGAGTTGAAGGCGGCTTCACGAAGCGGTCCGCGGATGCGGAGGTGGAGACCATTTTCGACGCCTCCAACGCTTACCAGGCCGAGGGCACACCACTGGTGGTCATTGCCGGCACCGACTACGGCTCCGGATCCTCCCGCGACTGGGCCGCCAAGGGCACCATGCTGCTGGGCGTCAAGGTCGTGATCGCCGCATCATTTGAGCGCATCCACCGCTCCAACCTGATCGGCATGGGCGTGCTGCCGCTGCAGTTCAAGGACGGCGAATCCGCGGAGTCGCTGGGGCTGACGGGTTTTGAGACGTACTCCATCACGGGCCTGGCCGGCGCCACTCCACTGCCGCGCGAGGTCACGGTGCGCATCGAGTCCGACGGCGGCACCCGCGAGGTCACCACGACCTTGCGGATCGACACGCCTGCTGAGGAAGCATATTACGTCCACGGCGGCATCCTGCAGTACGTGCTGCGCCAGCTGCTGGACGCGTAGGCGTCCCGTTCTTGGCCCGCTGGGCGCGGGGTGGGATGTTGGTGGCGCCCTGGCGGGTGCCGCCGCATTTGCGTGCACCCGCCAGCTGCAGCAATCTAGAGTTATGCGCGTCACGGGATGCTGCCGCGGCGCATGACTGTGGGATGCTGCGCTGCCAGAAATTATGCGCCATGCCGGCCGCTTCGGCGGCGCAGCCGGGCCACTGGCGCCATGCCCGGTCCTTGCTGTGCGCATAAATAATGGCAGGGGCGGCTGAGCGGGGACTTCCTTAAACCATGCGCAGCCTCGACGCTCCGGCCGGCGCATAAATGCGGGGACGGGTTCCTCATTCTGCAATGCGGTCTTCTGCAATGCGGTACCGGCGCAGGGGCTCTTTATTACGGCGGGGCCGCCCCGAGAATGCGCAGTCCACGCGCAGGAGGCGGCCAGCCGTGCATAATGTGTGAATGACAGAAGCAATAAACACCGCACGCCTTGCCCTGCGTCCATGGGAAGACTCCGACGTCGACTTTGTCTTCGACCTCTACTCCCGGTGGGTGGTGCAGCGTTTCATCGGCACCGACCCGGCCGTCATGGAAAGCCGCAGCGAAGCAGTTGAACGGCTCAAGCG
>JBBSQT010000363.1:0-2435 GCA_038243775.1 Actinomycetales bacterium
CCTGGAGTTCCTCGTCTGCCATCAACTCTTCATTGAGGGCATAGAGGGACTCCGGGTCTTGAAACGGGGTGTACTCGTTAATGTTCATGTTCTTCCTCGGCAGCTTTCAACTCTGACCAGCACAACACCGCAAGCGTCCCGATCATTCCACACCCTGCGCGTGGGCCCTCACACAGGACTGCCTGCCGTGCGTGCTATGCCTTGACGTTGACCTGCACGAAGGGCGGCTTGACCACGGTGACGCCCAGCCGGCGGCCGCGGATGTCCAGTGCCAGGGCATCGCCCAGCTTCACGCCCGGGTTGACCAGGGCAAGTGCGACGCCGTTGCCCAGGGTGGGCGAGAACGTCCCGGAGGTCGTGTGCCCCACCACGGTGCCGGCGGCATCGAGGACATCAACGCCCGCGCGCGGCACTCCCCGGTCCGTGGCCAGCAGCCCGACGGACTTGCGGGGTGCGCCGCCGGCCTTTTGTGCCGTGAGGGGGTCCTTGCCCCAGAAGGAGTCCTTCTTCCAACCCACGGCCCAGCCGACGCCGGCTTCCACGGCGGTGATCTCGGTGGAGAGTTCGTGGCCGTGCAGGGCGTACCCCATTTCAGTGCGCAGGGTGTCGCGGGCGCCGAGTCCGGCGGCGCGTCCGCCGGCATTCTCCACGGCGGCGGCCAGAGCTTCCCAGACGACGGCGGTGTCCGCCCAGGCGGGAACCACCTCGTAGCCAATTTCGCCCGTGTAGCCGGTGCGGCACACGGTCAGTGCGATCTCGCGGCCGCCGATGGTGGCGGTGGCGTCCACGAAGGACATGTAGTCGGCCGGCGTGGGCAGGCCAATTGCTTCCATGACGGTGTTGGCCAGCGGTCCCTGGACGGCGAAAACACCATAGTCGCGGTGCAGGTTCAGGATCTCGACGCCGGACCCCTCGGCTTCGCGGGCAGCTTGCAGTGCTGCGACCACGGCGGTGGTGTTGGCGGCGTTCGGGATCAGGAACAGGTCGTCGTCGGAGCGAAGGTAGGCGATCAGGTCGTCCGTGACCGTGCCGGCGTCGGTCAGGACCAGGGTGTACTGGGCGCTGCCGGGCTGGATCCGGTTGAGGTCGTTGGAGAAGCAGCGGTTGGCGAATTCAACGGCGCCGTTGCCGCGAATCTCAGCCTTGCCCAGGTGGGAAACGTCAAAAAGGCCGACAGCGGTTCGAACGGCCGTGTGCTCGGCGACGACTCCGCCGCCGTCGTACTGCAGCGGCATCAGCCAGCCGCCAAACTCAGCCATTTTTGCCCCATGGTCAACGTGCCACTGGTGCAGTGGGCCGTGCAGGAGTTCTTCGGTAATTTCGCTCATGTTTCATACGGTACCGCAGGCACGGCACCGGTTCATCCGGGGCCTGCCGCACGCCGGCATCCACAGCCTCTTCCCCGGCCTTGGCCGGCGGCAGGCAATCGGGAGTGGTTGGGGATACGATCGAAGGCAGCGTCACCCATTTCCGCAGCAACTCAAAGTGAGGACAAAATTTCAGTGAGTGCGAAAGATTCCATCAGCTTCCACGTGGTCAGCTCGGACCTGTCAAAGGTCTCTGCCGACGCTCTCGTCATCGCCGTGTGCAAGGGCGCGGACGGCCCGGTCCTCCTGGATGCGCCCATCTCGCCCGCAGCCCTGACCTCCCTTAAGGCCTCGCTGTCTGCACTGGGCGTCACCGGCGCAGCGGACCAGGTGGTCCGCCTGCCGGGGCTGCCCGAGACCGGTGGCAAGATCCTGGTCCTGGCCGGGATGGGCAAGGTCACCGACGGAGCCGTCAGCGATGAGGCACTGCGCCGCACGGCAGGTACCGCCATCCGCCAGCTCGCCGGACTCAAGCATGTTCTTTTTGCCATGCCGACGACGTCGGTCTCCCAGTTGGGTGCCCTGGCCGAAGGGGCCGCCCTGGGCGCCTACCAGTACGCAAGCCTGCACTCGAGCACCGAGGGCAAGCTGGCACCGGTATCCAAGATCACACTCCACTCGACCCTGGCCAAGGACCCTGCACTGGCCGCTGCACTGGAGCGTGCCGCGATTGTGGCCAAGGCTGTCAACGCAACCCGCACCCTGGTCAACGAGCCTCCGAGCGTCCTGTATCCGGCAACCTTTGCCGAGGCTGCCAAGGATCTGGCCAAGGGCCTGCCCGTGAAGGTCACGATTTTGGATGAGAAGCGTCTGCTCAAGGAAGGCTGGGGCGGCATCACGGGCGTCGGCCAGGGCTCTTCCCGCCCGCCGCGCATGGTCAAGGTCGAATACAAATCCGA
The DNA here is from genome assembly GCA_038243775.1 of Actinomycetales bacterium. Classification (GTDB taxonomy): domain Bacteria; phylum Actinomycetota; class Actinomycetes; order Actinomycetales; family Micrococcaceae; genus Specibacter. Next base: position 2,267 of record JBBSQT010000363.1, read on the forward strand.
GCGCGCCGTCGCAAACCTCGCTTTTGTCGGCAAGGGCATCACCTTTGACAGTGGCGGAATCTCCATCAAGCCCGGCGCAGGCATGGTCACCATGAAGTGCGACATGGCCGGTGCCGGCGCCGTGCTGAACTCCGTTCTGGCCGTTGCGGCCATGGGCCTGCCCGTGAAC
>JBBSQT010000364.1:0-2430 GCA_038243775.1 Actinomycetales bacterium
GGGGAAGAAGGCGAGGATGAGGGCGGCGAGGGCAATTATTGCGGATGAGACCATGACAAATGGTTTGCGCCGGCCCACAGCATCGGTCCACCGCCCGCCAATCACGGCGGTGACAAGCGTGAGGACGGCGTAGGTTCCGGTCAGGATCAGCACACCCACTTCAGGGTTTTCGTAGCCCACCGCGTCAGTGAGGAAGAACAGCAGGTACAACGTCACCAGGTGGTTTCCCACGTTGACCAGAAATCGGGTGATCCAAGCCCACGCAAAGTCAGGATACCGCCGCGGTGAAATCCAAAAACCGCTGACAAATTTGGACCAGGTGAAGGCCGGCCTGTCCCGGTGGTCAAGCACCGGATCATTGGCGAACAGCAGGTAGGGCACCATACTGGCCACTAGCGCCATGGCACAAATGATGAAGCCTACGGCAAAATTGCCTGCCACAACGGCTCCAATCGCGGCGCCGACAAGAATGCCCACCACCGTGCCCATGGAAGCCAGCCCGCCAATACTGCCCCGGTGGCGAACCGGAACCTGGTCCGGGATGGCCGCCGTCGTTGATGCCAGTGCGCCGTTGCAGCCCAGCTGCACCAAGCACCACAGCAGCGTCATGGCGGCGACGCTGGGAGCGCCGGCCAGACCAACAAGCCCAATCGCACCCAGCACTGCGCCAATGAAAACCCATGGAACGCGGCGTCCAAAGCGGGACGTCGTGCGGTCGCTAAAGGTGCCAAAGAGCGGATTGGCCACCAGCGACACCGCCGCCCCGGCACCGGTGACCAGGGCCAGGATTCCCTCCTTGTCGGCTTCGCTGAAGTCTGCCGCCTGCTGCCCCAGGAGTACCTGGATGGGACCAAAAAAGGCTGCATTGATGCCAATGTTGACCACCACGATGGACGTGGTCCAGCGGTGCCGGACAGTGACCGTGGGCTCGGCCAGCGCCAGGCTGGTGGCTTGTGGTGCCGTGTGCTGTTCGGATGGTTCCCTGTGCCCCATGGTTGGTGCCGCCTCCCCAGTGAATGCCGACTGCCTCTTGTCTGGCCGTGTGCTGGCCCCAGCATACGGCCCGCAGCGTCCCCGATTACGCCAAGTTGCGGGCTTGTTCAATAATGCGCAATCCGGCCACCGAGTCCGACGGGTCCACCGGCACCGGGGCGCCGTCCAGAATTGCGGCGGCCAAGAGCTCGTAGAAGCTGGTGAAGTTTCCGGGTTCCGTGGGCACGGCCGTGGTGGTTCCGTCACGGCCCAGCCTGCCCCAGCTCTCCTGCGGGTCGATTCCATACTCCGGACTTCCGGGCAGGATGCCGGCCTGGATCTGGCTTTCCTGGATGTCGGCGGACTCCTTGACATATGCTGCGTCCGAGCCGAGGACGCGCAGTCGGGGCCCCTTTTGAGCGGCACAGGCATTCAGCCACAAGTGGGAAATCACGCCGTTGGCATGCTGCAGGGCAAGGAAGACGTCATCGTCGGCAGGTTCCACCGGGCGCCGGGCGGCAAGCTCGCTGTAAACGTGTGCCACCGGGCCAAAGAGCTGCAGCGCCTGGTCAATGAGGTGCGTGCCGAGGTCGAAAAGCAGCCCTCCGCCATAGGCGGCCGTGGACTGCGCCTTCCATTGCTTGGCTATGGCCGGCTGCCAGAGTTCCAGGCGTGACTCAAAGCGGTGAACCTCTCCCAGAGCGCCCTGGGACAACAGTTTTTGCAGGGTCAGGAACTCTCCGTCCCAGCGCCTGTTTTGGTACGTGGTGAGGATCTGTCCGCATTCTTTGGCCAGCGCGATGAGCGCTTCCCCTTCAGTGCTGGTGAGCGCGAATGGCTTGTCGACCACCACGGCACAGCCCGCCTTAAGAGCAGCAGCCGCGAAGCCGGCGTGCGTGGCGGGCGGGGTCGCCACCACCACAAGATCCAGCGCGGCGTGGCCGCGCGCTCCATCTTCGATTGCCTTGTCCGACTTGGTCTTGTCCCACTCGTCGCGACCGACCACCCTGGCTCCCGGGTGTGCTGCCCGTGCGGCAGCCTGCCGCCGCGGGTCGGAGGTAACGATCACGTCGAGGGAGAACGCCTGCAACTGCTTCAGCGAGGGGCCGTGGAACACGCTTCCGGCCAGGCCGTACCCCAGGAGTGCAGTGCGGATTTTTTGTGCCATGAGCCATACCCTACCGTCGCGCTACTATGTGTTCCATGACATTAGATGCCACGAAGGTCACCGCTCCCCTTGAACCTAAGGAACGGACAGCGCTTGCACGGACGCTGGCCGACAGCAACGATGTGACCGTGTTCGTGGACGGAACCGCACACCGCCTCGACAACCGTGCACGCGGGGCGGTGCTGGACCTCCTGCAGCGCCTCTCACGCGGGGACGCCGTGGGCGTGTCCAGCATCGCCGACCTCCTCACCACCTCCCAAGCCGCCGAATTGGCCGGGATTTCCCACACC
>JBBSQT010000365.1:0-2400 GCA_038243775.1 Actinomycetales bacterium
CAAAAATTCGATACGTCGTTGACAGGATCGTTGAACAATCTGTATGTTCTTTACATGACATGGACCACATCGGCTCGAAGCCTCCGCAAGGTGCTGGCACTTCTAATCGCAGCGCTCTTTCTGTTTGTCGCCGCACCTTCAGCCCAGGCAGCCCCCTCGGACACCGGAACGCTGAAAATCGGTTCAGACCTGACATACCCTCCCTACGCCTACATGAAGGACGGCGTGCCTTCCGGCTTTGATCCGGACTTCATGCGGGCATTGAGCAAGGAGATGGGCCTGGCGCCGGAATTCATTGACACCCGCTTCGAGCAGCTGGTCACGAGCCTGAAGTCCGACCACTTCGATGTCATCGCCTCAGCCCTGTACATCACGCCCGAGCGTGCCAAGCAGGTCGACTACATTCCCTACTTCACCACAGGAAACTCCATCGTGGTCCCCTCATCCCGGGCGCCGATTGAGGAAACATCCGGCCTGTGCGGCTTATCCGTAGCCTTCATCAAAGGCGGGGAAGTGGCAACACAGCTCCGCGACACAGCCAGTGCTGCCTGCGCCGCGGACGGCGGGAAGGCCATCGACGTCAGAGACTTCACCACTGATTCCGAAGGCACGCAGGCCGTCATGTCCGGCCAGGTCGACGCCCAGGTAACCGACGCGGCAGTGGCCAAGACCGCCGTCGACAGCGCCGGCGGCCGGCTGGCCATCACCAGCAAAGAGCTCATTTTCCCCGTTCCCGTGGGACTTGCCGTAGCCAAGGGAAACACCGAACTCGCCGATAAAATCGCGACGGCGCTCCAGGCCATGAAGGACAACGGCAGCTACCAGGAGCTGCTGACAACGTACAACCTTGCGGCTCCGAGCAGCGATCAAATCGCCGCCGCACTGGGCAACACCAACGGCTCCACAGGCAACTCCACCGTCAAGAAGGCGTCATTCAGCTTCGATTGGGCCTACTTCTTCAGCCTGTTTGCCCAGAAGGATTTTTGGCAGGCAACCGTCACGGTGATCGTCCTGTCCGCCCTGGCCTGGGGCATCTCCGTGGTGCTGGGCATGGCCGTGGCACTGGGCAGGCAGTCACGCCAACTGTGGTTGCGCAAGATCCTTGATGTCTATGTCTGGTTTTTCCGCTCCCTGCCGCTGCTGGTCCTGCTCATCTTCGTCTACAACGCCCCGCAGGTCATTCCGGAACTGCGCACCATTGTGGGCTCCCCGTTCATGGCAGGCCTCATTGCGCTGGTGCTCTCCGAAACTGCGTACATCTCAGAAATCCACCGCGGCGGGCTTTCCTCCGTTGCCGGCGGCCAGGGCGAAGCCGGCCGGGCCCTTGGAATTCCGTGGGGCGGGGTGCAGCGGCACATCGTCATTCCCCAGGCCTTCCGTGTTGCTCTGCCGTCGCTGGGCAACGAGCTGGTCACCATCATCAAGTTGACCTCCCTGGTCTCGGCCATCTCGCTGACCGAAATCCTCCTCGTGGGTCAGCGGCTTTACACCCAAAACTTCAAGGTCCTGGAAACCCTGGCCGCCGTCGCAATCTACTACGTGCTGCTGGTGACCGTGTTTGACCAGGCACTAAAGATCTTCGAACGGCGCCTGGACTTCCGCCGCCGCGGGCTCAAGGCCAAGGTGGCACCCTCGCAGGGCCCGAGCACCGCCGAGCTGCCCATTCCCAAGGCGCGCGTGTCCACCCCGCATTCCGGCGAAGTCGTCATGGCAGTAGCCAATGAACGCAAGTCCTTCGGCACAACCGAGGTCCTCAAGGGCGTTGACCTGAAGGTCCACAAGGGTGAAGTTGTCGCCGTGATCGGCCCGTCCGGTTCCGGCAAGACCACCATGATCCGCACCCTGAACGCCATGGAATCGGTCACCTCCGGCGACGTGCTGTACCGCGGCGTGCCCGTCGGCTACAAGGTCGCCGCCTCCGGTGCGCGCAAAGTTGTCTCGGACAAGGAACTGGCCCGGACCCGCGAGAACATTGGCATGGTTTTCCAGCAGTTCAACTTGTTCCCCCACAAGACGGTCCTGGAGAACGTAACCTTCGCCCCCACCCAGCTGCGCAAGGCCAACGCGGCAGGGACCACGGCAAACGCCCTGGCACAGCTGAAAAAGGTTGGCATGGCGGCCCATGCCCAGAAGTACCCACACCAGCTCTCCGGCGGCCAGCAGCAGCGCGTGGCAATTGCCCGAGCACTGGCAATGTCCCCGGACGTCATGCTCTTCGATGAGCCCACCTCCGCACTGGATCCGGAGCTGGTGGATGAAGTCCTGCAGGTCATGACCGAGCTGGCATCCGAGGGCCTGACCATGGTGGTGGTGACCCACGAGATGCGCTTTGCCCGCGAAGTGGCCGACTGGGTGGTCTTCATGGATCAAGGCGTGGTGGTCGAAGAAGGTCCGGCAGCC
>JBBSQT010000366.1:0-2380 GCA_038243775.1 Actinomycetales bacterium
CATGAAGGCTTACTTCACCTTCATGGCCAATGACGACCAGGCGCACCGGCTCGTCTTTGAATCCGACCTTGTGAACGACCCGGATGTGGCGGCCCGGCTGGAGGCGTTCAACGCCGGTTATGCGGATGCGATTGGCAAGGTTATTGCAGAGGACACGAAGCTGCCGCCGGTCGAGGCCACCCTGCTGGGCCGCGCCCTGGCCGGTATGGCGCAGGTCAGCGCCCGCTACTGGCTCGAGGCTGGCGGGGATCTGGATCTCGAGGTCGCCAGCGACCTGGTCTACCGTTTAGCTTGGCGCGGAATTAGCCGCTTCCCCAAGGAATCATGACCGCCTGCCCCTAGAGTGGTTTGTACATACTTATAAGTCTGCACTGAGGAGACAACTGTGGAAATCAAGATCGGCATCCAACACATCAGCCGTGAAATTGTCCTTGAATCCGACCAAAGCGACGACGACGTCGCCGCCCTGGTCTCCGAGGCGCTGGCGAAGGGCACCGAGCTTCGCCTCAAGGACGAAAAGGGACGGCTGGTCATTGTTCCCGGCGGTGCGCTGGGATACGTGGAATTGGGTGGCGAAAAGGCCCGCAGCGTAGGTTTCGGCGCGCTCTAAAGCCTGCCTCCACCCGCCTATTCCACGAGGGACGGAATTCATTTCATGGTTGCACTGGTCATTATTGCGTTGACTGCCGGCGTGTTCGGTGCCATTGCCTGGGCTGTTGACAAGCACCGCTACACCTTTGGTGCGATGCTGCCGGCCGGCGCAGGCGTGGTGGCCGCACTTCTGGTGTGGATCATCACCATGGCCGTTGGGCTGGGCAACAATTCCGCCACGGCATGGATTCCGTGGATCGCCTCCATGGTGGCCGGCGGCGCCGTAGCGTGGGCCACTGCCGGATTTGTGGGCCGCACGCGCCACGCACGCCAGGTGGAGCGGACCAATCAAATCCTGCAAATGCACTAAGTACGACGGTATCAGGCACGATATTTAGCACGGCACGGCGCCGCTTTCGACTTTCGCTGCACTTTGACGTTTTCGCCACGGTTTAAACCACCGCGAAAACGCCAAGGTGCAGCGAGAGTCGTTTAACGCCCTGGAGGGGAGCCGGCCCGCTATGGCCGGTGGATCAGGTCCGTCTGGGCCACGGCTCCTGCGGCGGTGGCGGCGGCGGAAATGGACCTGGCCAGGTTGATGTCCCGTGCCGTGATTTGCCCGCCTGCGTCGTGGGAACTGGTGGCGATGAACAAGGTGTCGTAGCGCCAGTCCACATCGGGGTGGTGGTTGGCGTCCTGGGCAAGCGCCCCAATGGCCGCGAACAGTTCCAAGGTGATGGCCGACGTCGGACACTTCAGCACGGTGCGCAGGTCACCGGCGTAACGCCATTCTGGCAGCGACGCCAGCTCCGCATCGATTTCAGTCCTGGTGAGCACATCATCCTTGGCAGCCATGGCAAATTCCTTCCGGTGGTCCTCTTCACGTGGTTCACTGCAAGCGGTTCACTGCAAGCGGTTCACCGCGCGGTGTTACAGGTCGGTGTTACAGGTCGGGGCGGCCTTCCATCGCGGAGGATGCCAGGGCATGCGCCCGCTTGGGGATGCGGCCGCCCTGTGCTGCCAGTCTGCCACCGATCACGGCGTGTTTAAAGGCCTCCGCCATGACCACCGGATTCTGTGCGCGCGTGACGGCGGTGGCGAGCAGCACGGCGTCGCAGCCGAGCTCCATGGCCAGGGCGGCGTCGGATGCGGTGCCGATCCCGGCGTCGAGCACCACGGGTACGGAGGCGCGGGAGACGATCAGCTCAATGTTGTGCGGGTTCAGGATGCCCAGGCCCGTGCCGATCGGGGCGCCCAGGGGCATGACGGCGGCGGCACCCAGTTGCTCCAGGCGCAGGGCCAGGACGGGGTCGTCGTTCGTGTAGGCGAAGACCTTGAAGCCGCGGTTGACCAGTTGTTCGGTCGCGTCGGCGAGTTCCAGTGCGTCGGGCAGCAGGGTGTGTTCGTCGGCGATGACCTCCAACTTCACCCAGTCGGTGTCCAGGGCCTCGCGTCCCAGTTCTGCGGTCATGACGGCTTCGCGGGCCGTGAAGCAGCCGGCCGTGTTGGGCAGGATGCGGATGTTGTTCTCCAGCAGCAGCCGGAACAGGTTGGTGCCCCCGCCGGCCGCCTCATCGACTGAGTAGCGGCGCATGGCCACGGTGGTCAGCTCGGTGCCGGAGGCAATCAGCGCCGCACCGAGGCCGGACAGGCTCGGCGCGCCGCCTGTGCCCATGATGAGGCGGGAGTTCAGGGCCACCCCGTCGATCACGAGGGCATCCTTTTGGGTCAGGGTTTGTGTCATGGCATTCACTTTCGGTCACGGGGAATCAAATTAGACGGGCAGTCA
>JBBSQT010000367.1:0-2374 GCA_038243775.1 Actinomycetales bacterium
ACCATCGAACAGTTGCGGGGTGAGAATGCCCGGTACAACGCCGGTGTGGTCCGGCGCGTCCTCGACGGGGAGCGCTCACCTGTCCGCGACGCGGTGGTGCTGAACGCAGCAGCCGGGCTGGTGGCCTATGACAGGTCAAGCACGGGGACGTTGCTGGAGCGGATGAAGTTCGCCGCGGCGCGTGCGGAGGCAGCCATCGACGGCGGAGCAGCGTCCAACGTGCTCAAGAGCTGGGTTGCACTGTCCGCAGACGCCGGCACCGAGTAGCAGCAGGCCAGACAGCACACCGGCCAGACAGCATACCGGCCAGACAGCATACCGGCCAGACGGCGGTTCCAGGCTGTGCTGTATTTTTTGTGATGCCGGCTTGTTCAGCGATGCCGCTGGGGGAACTAGTTGTCGATGCCCAGTGAGAAGGCCGCATCCAGATCATGCCGTGAGTAGGCGCGGAACGAGATTTGAGTCGTGGTGGAAACCACTGACTTCACCTTCGAAAGCTTGTCGGCAATGACATCTGCCAGGTCCTCGTGCTTGTGGACCCGGGCGATGGCGATCAAATCCCATTCGCCCGTGACCGAGTAGACCTCGGAGATGCCATCAAGTTCTGAGATTTCCTGGGCGGACTCGGGAATTCGTGTTGCGTCGGTCTTAATGAGGACAAAAGCGGTGATCACGGGCGTGGTCCTTGTCATGTGTGGGTCAAGTGTGGGCTGTTGACAATTCGGTGCTGCAGGGCCGCTGGATGTGGCCTGCACGTCTTAGTCGATCGTAGCCCAACGGGCAGCTGATCTACGGCTGGTTGCGGCGCCGAACCACCAGTCCCGCAATGAGGCGGTGGCCCAGCAGGAACACTGCTAAAACCGTCGTTGCCACGATCACAAAGGGAATCTCGGCCGTGCTGCCTGAGACGATCCGCAGGGCCATGCCGCCGGCCAGGGTGATCAGCCACAGGCAAACCCCCTGCGGCCAGATCCGCAGTGGCGCCTGCCATGCACGGCAGATGAGCCAGCCTCCTGCCAAAGCTGCCAGGAACGGCCAGGCCGTCTGGAAAACACCGGCAGCAGTGATGCCTTCACTGTGCGAGCTGCGGCCGGACAGCGCGAACAGCAACACCAGCACAATGTCCGCGGCAACCGCATAAGTGAGAGTTTTGGGGGATGTTTTTGAGTGCGTCACAGGAAAAAGTTTAGTCGCAATCACGGGGTCGCCTTACGGCTTGAGGTATTTCAGGAAGCGTTCCGGGGCGACCATGAAGGACCTCCAGCTTTTCACCAGTTCCAGCTCTTCCCAACTGTTGGGGCGCAGGCCCCAGTCTCCCACCTCGTAGATGTCGGCGCCGGGCAGTGACGCCAGCAGCGGCGAGTGGGTTGACAGGATGACTTGGGAATCGCCGTCGTCCATCAATTGCGTCAGGACACTGAGCAGGGAGAGGCAGCCGGAGAACGAGAGCGCGGACTCGGGCTCGTCAAGGATCCAAAGACCGCCGCCGCGAAACCTGTCCATGACGAGTTCCAGAAACGATTCGCCGTGCGACATCTCGTGGAACTTAGGCTCGGGCAGACCCCATTTCGGGTTGGCCTCAAGAAAGGTGAAGAAGCCGTGCATGGTCTCGGCACGCAAAAAGTAGCCGTACTTGCTGGTGCCGGCGTTGCGCGTGACCTTCAGGTACGAGTGGAGATCGGACTCGGTGGGGCGGCTGTGGTGCATGGCGCCGGTGGAGCCGCCCTCGGGATTCACTCCGTACGCCATGGCAATCGCCTCGACAAGGGTGGACTTGCCTGAACCATTTTCGCCCACGAACACTGTTGCGCGGCCCAGGTCCAGTCCCTCGCGCAGGACGTGCTGCACAGGGGCCAGGGTGGCGGGCCAGACGTCGGGATCCGGGGCATTGAAATCATTCATGCCCACATGGCGGACGGGGGTTTGGCCGAAGATCATGGGGCGGCACCTTCCGTCGGCATGGCGAGTCCTGCCACAAGCACGACGGCGGGAAGCTTGCGCAGTTCTGTGGGTGCGAGCCGGAGTTTGCCGGTGCGGTTGCCGCCACCCATAAGGACGTGGTCCAGTTCGAAGACGGCGGCGTCCACATAGACGGCGGTGGTTCCTGCTGGCGAGTGGGGGACGCCGAAGGGTGTGACCCCGCCAATGTGCATGCCGGTCAGCTCGACGGTGAGTTCGGCGTCGGCGAACGAAGCACGTTTCACACCGAGGAGTTCGCGCACTTTCCGGTTGACGTCCAGGCGGGTGGTGCCCAGGACAATGCAGACGGCCAGGATAGCCGGCTCAACTTTGCGCGACGTCACCACGATGGTGTTCGCGGCCTGGCTCAGCGGCACGTTGTAATGTTCGCAAAATGCGGCGGTGTCGGAGAGCT
>JBBSQT010000368.1:0-2374 GCA_038243775.1 Actinomycetales bacterium
CAGCTTTGACATCGAGGCCGGTGAAACGTTCGCCCTGCTCGGGCCCAATGGGGCTGGCAAAAGCACCACGGTTGAAATTCTTGAAGGTTACCGGGACCGGAGCGGGGGCAAGGTCAGCGTCCTGGGCGTTGATCCGCAGCACGGCGGGCTGGGCTGGAAGGCACAGCTGGGGATTGTGCTGCAGTCCAGCGGGGAAAGCGGCAATGTCACGGTGCTTGAACAGTTGAACCACTTTGCCGGGTACTACCCCCAGCCGCGCAAGGTCGCGGAGGTGATGGACGCCGTCGGACTCACCGGCAAGGCCAAGACCCGGATCGGCAAACTCTCCGGTGGGCAGCGGCGGCGGGTGGATGTGGCTCTGGGCATCATCGGCCGGCCGCGCCTGCTCTTCCTGGATGAACCCACGACCGGCTTCGACCCGGAGGCCCGGCGCCAGTTTTGGGAGCTGATAAACCGGCTCAAGGAGGAAGGCACGACGATTTTGCTGACGACCCATTATCTGGACGAGGCAGCCACCCTGGCGGACCGTGCCGGGGTGATCGTGGGTGGCAAATTGGTGGACATCGGTCCCATCGACGAGATTGGCGGCCACGAGGCAAAGGTGCCGGTGGTGCGGTGGCGGCAGGACGGCGTCGACCGCGTTGCGCGGACTGCTGAGCCGTCGGCGCTGGTGGCACGCCTCTACGCGGAGTCCGGCGGTGAGGTGTCCGGCCTGGAAGTCACCCGGCCCAGCCTGGAGGACATCTACCTTGGCCTGGTGGGTGCATCCGCAACGGCAAACCGGGACGAATCATGAGGACATTGCAGCTGGGCACGTCCCGGATCTGGTATGAGCTGCGACTATATTTCCGCCAGGGCGACTCGGTGTTCTTCACGTTTCTGTTCCCGATCCTGATGCTCTCGGTGTTTGCCGTGGCGTTTAGCACCAGCGGAAACCTCGGTGCGGGCCCGGACGGCAAGGGCGGCGTCAGCTATGCCGCGTTTTACGTGCCCGGCATGGTCGCCGCGGGCATGCTGCTCAGTGGCGTGCAGAACCTGGGCGTGGACATTGCCGGGGAGAAGGGCGATGGCACGCTCAAGCGCCTGGGCGGCACTCCGCTGCCCATATTTTCCTACTTCATGGGCAAGATCGGCATGGTCCTGGCCAGTTCGGTGGCGCAGGTGATCCTGCTGCTGCTCGTGGCCCGCTTCGCCTTCGACGTGGTGCTGCCCACGGAGCCCGCCAAGTGGTTGACGTTCGCGTGGGTGTTCCTGTTCGGGGTCATCACCAGCTGTGTGCTGGGCATTGCGCTGTCGGCACTGCCGCGAACAGGCAAGAGTGCCACGGCCGTGGTGATCCCGATTGTGCTGCTGCTGCAGTTCATCTCCGGCGTCTACCTGCCATTTTCCCAACTGCCCGGGTGGTTGCAGGACGTTGCCGGCATCTTTCCGCTGAAGTGGATGGCGCAGGGGATGCGCAGCGTGTTCCTGCCCGAGTCGTTCGTGGCGATGGAGCAGTCCGGGGCGTGGGACCTGGGGCTCGTGGCGCTGTTCCTGGGGTTGTGGCTCGTGGTGGGCCTCCTCCTGTGCCGCATCACCTTCCGCTGGATCCGCAAGGACACCTGACCCGCGCCCGTCCACCCATTCAAACGCTATCGCAGCATTGGCTGAAAAATGGGCAACGCTATCGCACTGAATGGGATAGCGTTCGACGAAAACGCACCATTGCCGGGATAGCGTTGGGAATTAACGTCCGGAAGGCAACAGGCGTCGTGCTTTTTAGTAGTAGACGGCCAGGGGGCCGCGGGGGCCGTCGATGACTTGGACCGGAGTGTCGAAGACGCTGGAGAGCACCTCGTCGGTCATGACCTGCTCCGGCGTGCCAAACTGAACCACCAAGCCGTCCTTGACGGCGCAGATGTGGTCCGCGTAGTGGCCGGCAAAGTTGATGTCGTGCAGCACCACCACGATGGTGCGCCCCAGTTCCGCCGCGGCACGCTTCAGCAACTGCATCATCTGGGCGGCGTGCTTCATGTCCAGGTTGTTCAACGGCTCATCCAACAGGACATAGTCCGTGTCCTGGGCCAGGACCATGGCCACATAGGCGCGTTGGCGCTGGCCGCCGGACAGCTCCTCCAGGTACCGGCCTTCGAGTTCGGCCAGGTTCAGGAAGTCGATGGACTGGCTGATGGCGTCCTCGTCGGCGCGCGTCAACCGGCCCTTGGAGTGCGGGAAGCGGCCAAAGCCAACGAGCTGGCGCACCGTCAGCCGGGCCACAAAGTGGTTTTCCTGGCGCAGCACCGAGACAATCTTGGCCAGATCCTTCGATGCCGTGCTGGCGACGTCGTATCCGGCAATCTCAATGACCCCGGAATCCAGCCCCAGCAGCCGTCCG
>JBBSQT010000369.1:0-2368 GCA_038243775.1 Actinomycetales bacterium
CGGCCGGCCTTCACTTCTGCCTCGGAGGCTTCCAGGAGGGGCAGCACGAAGCCGTCCAGCTTGTCCTTGGGGCAATGGTCTGTGTGCAGGGCAACGTTGATGGGGTAGTTCTTGGCAACTTCGCGGGCGAATGCTGCGAAGCCCAGTGAGCCGGCAACCATGTCCTTCACGCTTGCGCCGGACCAGTAGGCGGCGCCGCCGGTGGAGACCTGGATGATGCCGTCGGTACCGGCGTCGGCAAAGCCCTGCAAAGTTGCGTTCAGGGTCTGGGAAGAAGTCACGTTGACCGCCGGGTAGGCGAATCCGCCAGCCTTGGCGCGGTCGATCATTTCGGCGTATTTGTCCGGTGTTGCGATGGGCATTGAGAGCTCCTCTGGGCTGAACGGTACAAAGAGGCGGTCAACGGACCGCCTCCCGCATGGCTGTCTCCATCTTAGCCAGTGCGCCCAAAGTCGCGAAGAAGATGAAGATTCCATTTGGCGCCGGACTTTTTCCCTGCACGACGGCGGCCCCCGCCCCTGCCCGCCTTCCACCGCTCCCGGGCAAGCGGAGCAAGGGCGTGCCGGCAAGCTAGGTGAGTGTGTCCGGGGGTCAGCCGACCTTTTGGTTGAATACGTGCCGGCGGATCCATGCGTGCATGGCGATGCCGGCGGCGGAGGCGGCATTGATGGAGCGGGTGGAGCCGAACTGTTCGATGGACAGGGTGGTTTGCGCCGCGGCGTGCACCTCGTCGCTGAGGCCGGGCCCTTCCTGGCCGAACACGAAGACACACTTGCGCGGCAGCTCATATGTTTCCAGCTTTTCCGAATCGGGGAATATGTCGATGCCGATGATCGCCAGTTCCTCGCCCTGCGCCCAGGCAACAAAGTCCTCAACGGTGGGGTGGTGGCGGACGTGCTGGTAGCGGTCGGTGACCATGGCGCCGCGCTTGTTCCACCGCCGTCGGCCAATAATGTGCACTTCCTTCGCCAGGAACGCGTTGGCGGTGCGCACCACTGTGCCGATGTTCATGTCGTGCTGCCAGTTCTCAATGGCCACGTGGAAGTCGTGGCGGCGGGTGTCCAGCTCGGCCACGATCGCGTCCATGCTCCAGTACCGGTAGTCGTCCAGGACATTGCGGCGGTCGCCGTTGGCCAACAGGTCGGGGTCCCAGTGATCACCCTCGGGCAGGGCGCCTTCCCATGGGCCAACACCCACTTCGTGGTGCGGCTCCACGTACTCAGGCACGTCAGGGACAGAAATTTCACCGGTTGTAGTCACCGTACAACTTTACGCACAAGTGCCGGTCCTTCCGAGCTGGCGCGGATTTCTGCAAGACTGGAACCATCAAAAGCCCCGAGGAGACCCATGAGCGAGCAGACCAACCGCCGACCCGCCGACATTGAATGCTGGCTCACCGACATGGACGGTGTTCTTGTTCACGAGAACAAGGCCGTCCCCGGGGCTGCCGAGCTGATTGAGCGCTGGGTGTCCACCTCCAAGCGCTTCCTGGTCTTGACCAACAACTCGATCTTCACCCCTCGCGATTTGGCCGCCAGGCTGCGCGCTTCAGGGCTGGAGGTGCCGGAGGAAAACCTGTGGACCTCGGCGCTAGCCACGGCCCAGTTCCTGAAGTCGCAGATGCCGCATGGGCGCGCCTTTGTCATTGGCGAGGCCGGATTGACGACGGCGCTGCACGAGGCCGGCTTCATCCTCACCGACCACAACCCCGACTACGTGGTCCTCGGCGAAACGCGCACCTATTCCTTTGAAGCCATCACCCAGGCAATCCGGCTCATTGGCGACGGCGCCCGGTTCATCTGCACCAACCCGGATGCCACAGGCCCGTCCCGCGAGGGCCCGCTGCCGGCAACCGGGGCGGTGGCCGCGCTGATCACCAAGGCCACAGGGCGTGAACCGTACATTGTGGGCAAGCCCAATCCCATGATGTTCCGTTCTGCCATGAACCGGATTCAGGCACACTCGGAAACAACAGCCATGATCGGTGACCGCATGGACACCGACATCATTGCGGGGATGGAAGCCGGTCTGCACACGGTGCTGGTGTTCACCGGCATCACCCAACCCGAGGACATTGACGCCTACCCGTTCCGTCCGGACCAGGTGTTGAACTCCGTGGCTGACCTCATTCCGCTTATCTAATACGACTGGCGACGGCTGGCCATCGCGCCGGGGATGTAGTTCTAGTTTTTGGAGGCCGGCAGACCTGCCTCACCGCACATGCCTTGAAAGACGATTCACCGTGAACACCACCAGATTGCTTCGCCTTGACGACGTCGAGGAACTCACCGAAGTTTTGCTTCGCAACCGGGAGTTCCTGAAGCCTTGGGACCCGGTGCGCGACGATTCATATTTCACCGCCCCGAAG
>JBBSQT010000370.1:0-2355 GCA_038243775.1 Actinomycetales bacterium
CAGCCGGGCCGCGTCGCTGCCCGGCTCCACCTTGGCCTCCGCGAGCTGGACGCGGGCGTCGAGAATCGTCAGGGGCGTGCGCAGCTCGTGGCTGGCGTCCTGGACAAAGCGGCGCTGCAGCTCCAAGGCGCGGCCCAGCGGGCGGATGGCGCTGCGGGCGCTGAGCCAGCCAATGGCCCCCGCCGCCACGATCCCCGCCAGGCCCGCAACAGCCATGGCCTTGAGCATGTCGTTGGTTTCGACGTAGACGCGGGCGGCGGTGTCTGCGGCGTTCACATCGGGGTGGTCGGAGAGGTAGAGCATGTAGAGGGCGGCGGCGATGAAGACGGCCACCACCATGAGCGCGATGGAGGCGGCAATGCGCAGGCCCACCGTCATGGCGGCGCGGCGCAGCTGGGGAGAGTCGGCGGCGGAGGGCGCGGGGTCGGCCTGGGGACGTTTCATGCGCCGTCCCCGATTTGGTAGCCGAGGCCGTGCACGGTGCGGACCACTGATTTGGACACTTTCTTGCGCAGGTAGTGCACGTAGGTGTCGATGACGCTTGGGGAATCGTCGGAATGGAACAGCTCCGCCAACAGTTCCTGGCGGGTGAAGACCTTGTCCGGGCTGCCGGCCAGCAACGCCAGGAAGTCGCTTTCCTTGGCACTGAGCCCCACCGCCCGGCCGTAGCTTGAACGCAGGGAGCGGGTTCCGGGATCGAGGACCCAGTCACCCACGGCCAACGGCCCGGCTGCAGGCGCGAAGCTGCGGGTCACGGCACGCAGCCGCGCGCGGAGTTCACCGGCGTCAAAGGGTTTGGTCATGTAGTCGTTCGCTCCGGCGTCGAGCCCTGCCACCTTCTCCACTGTGCTGTCCAGGGCCGTGAGAATGATGGCAGGGGTGGCGACACCCTTGCGGCGCAGCGCCGCCACCAGCTCCAGCCCGTCCATGGCGGGCAGGCCGCGGTCCACGACCAGCACGTCCCACCGCCCTGTCAGGGCCAGGTGGAGGCCGCGCTGGCCGTCAGCGGCGATGTGCACGTCGTAGTCACCGGCCAGCAGCTCGGCGATCAGCGGGCCCAGGACGGGGTCGTCCTCAACCAACAGAAGCCGGGGCGTCTCATCCACGTCCGGTTATCCGTTCGTCGGGTTTTCGGGCACGCCGGTGTCGGTTTGGCCGCCCTGGGCTGTTTGGCCGGCCGGTGTGGTTTGGGGTTTCCGTGTTGCGCGGCGCTTGGCGAACATGCTGATGGCGGCCGGCAGCACGGAGACCAGGACCAGGATGACGGCGATGACGTCAATGTTCCGGGCAATGATCTGGTAATGGCCAAGCCAGGTGCCCAGCAGGGTGATCGACCCGGCCCAGCCCACGGCTCCGGCGATGTTCCACAACGTGAATTTGCGGTGGTTGTAGTTCGCCACCCCCGCCACCAGCGGGGCGTAGGTGCGCACCACGGGAACAAAACGGGCCAGCACAATGGCCCAACCGCCGCGTTTGGCGAAGAACTCTTCGGTTTCGCTCAGGTATTTGGTTTTGAGAATGCGCGCGTCGTCCTTGAACCAGCGGCGGCCAAATTTACGCCCCAGCAGGTAGCCGACCTGGTCGCCGGCCACGGCCGCGAGCACCACCACCCCAATCAGGACGGGCAGGGACAGGTTGAGCTGCTGGTGCAGCAGACCCGCGGTGAACAGCAGGGAGTCGCCGGGCAGGAAAGGGAACAGCAGGCCCGATTCTATGAAAACGATCAACGCCACGATGGCAAGCGTGGCCGGGCCCAGCCCGTTCAGCAGCGCGGCGGGGTCCAAGACGGAGAAGATCCCTGCAGGCTGGGGGCCCTGGGGAAGGGCGCCGTATAGGGCAGGAACGGCAAGATGCAGCATAACCAAAATGGTGCCTCGATCAGGAGTTCGGGCGGGCGGGGTGCAGGGAAGGTGCTGGGTTAACACTAGACCCGCCGCCGGGATGCGGCGCAGCAGGGGCACCTTGAGGGGTGGACTTCGGCGAGGGGCGTACTGATGGGCCGGAGGCCGGTGCCGCGGGCGTGGTCGGCGCGGCGACGGGACCAAACCGGGCCAGCAGCGGGATCCGCGGCAGGAGCGCACCCTGGTACCGGTTCCAGATCCCCGCAAACAACAACGCACCTGCGCTCGCAGCAAGGAAGGACGCCGCCACATCGGTGGGGTAATGGACGCCGACGTAGACCCTGGACCAGGCCACCACCACGGGAACCACCACCGCACAGAGCGCGGTGACCCGGGCCCAGGGGCCCCGCCGCAGCAGGAACCAGAACGCCCAAGCCAGCCCGACGGCCAACGCCACATGCCCGCTGGGGAAGCTGGTCGAGCCGGTTTCCGGGGCCAGCGGGTCAAAAAGCAG
>JBBSQT010000371.1:0-2343 GCA_038243775.1 Actinomycetales bacterium
AATCCGGGTCGACCTGTTCAATATCCGCTAGTCAGCAGCCACCACGAGAGGAGGTGGCGATGATGACCATTACTCATCTCGTTAACCCGGTCCCCACACATGTGGACAATGCCTTGATTTCCCAGGCAAACCACGAACAGCCCGCGCTGACCCTCGCGGGCTGTTTCGTTGAAGTCTCAGATTGATTTTCGGGGGGCTTTCTACGGGGCGAAGACGGGGCCCGGCAGCTCGTTGGAGCCCGCCCCGGGCGGACAGTCAGCAACGTTGCGTTATTCGCAGCCCACGCCATCGCCGTCACGGTCAAATTTTGACTGGAATCCTGGCTGCCCCGCCAAGATGGGAGCAGCCCCGGCCGCCCGGACCGCTGAGCAGTTTTGGTAGTAGACGTCGGTGGCAGGAACCTCGACTAACGGTGCAGGCGCTTGGGGCTGCACCTCAACGGGCGCTGCGGGGGCTTCAACCGGAGCGACGGGCGCTGCGGGGGCTTCAACCGGAGCGACCGGTGCCGGGGGCGGCACGATCACCGGCTCGACCGGCGGCGGGGATGTTTCTTCTGCAACCGGTGGGGGCGTTTGATTGGTGGGGGCCTCGATGTCGGCGCAGTCGCCAAGCACCCGGACCATGGCATCATGTTCTGCCTGAGTCACCCACAAGCCATAGCTTGCCTTGACAGAGATTTGGCGTGCGACATAGTCGCAACGAAAACCCTTGTTCGCTGGCAACCACGAGGCGGCATCGCTGTCGTTCTTTTGCTGGTTCGCAGGACCGTCAACGGCGAGCAGGTTCAACGGGTCGTTCGCGAAAGATGTGCGTTGTTCCAGGGAAAGCTGCTGGGCGCCTTTCTGCCAGGCATCACTGAGGGCCACCACATGGTCAATCTGGACGGCGCTGCTTGTGCTTGTGCCACGCATAAACGAAATGGTGGTGTTTGTGTAGGGGTCCGCCAAGGTTCCGGTCAATACCATGCAGTCGCGTGTTCCCGGCTTGAAGGACTTGGCGTCCAGGTCCCGGTTGAGGATGTCATTGCGGGTGTCGCAGCCATTCCTGTCGACGTCGGCCCACGCCTGCCCAAAAAGGGCCCTGTCATAGCCTGTCTTGGGTGCCCGGCCCTTGACCGGCAGTGTTTCCAAGACATCCAAGGCCTTCGAGCCGAACTGGGGCTGGCTGTCGGACTTCAATTCGGCCTGTCCGGGATCCGGGATGCCGACACTTTCCACTGGCGCCACATCGTACGGGCTGGAGGTGGGGACCGCGCTGGAGGTGGGAGCCGCGGAGAGTGCCGTGCTTTGCGTTTGAATGCTTGGGAGAGTATCCGCCCCCGCTTGTTGAACGGTGCCGCATGCGGTGCTGACCAAAACGACGGTGGCCAGGACTGAGCCCATGATGAAATCGGTGGACCCAAAGGAGCGGGTGGGGCGTGGTGAAAGCAAGGTGATGTTCTCCCAAGGATGCTGTGGTTGCGGTGTGATTCCAACCTACCGGCGGACACAGACAGAAAAGACCGCCGACGGCGGTGGTGGAGCGTCGCCTTGTAGGCGGCTTCCAGCTCAGGCCGTAAGCTCGGCCAGGACGTTTCGCAGGATTTCTTCCCCGGCCAGGATGCCCCGCACAGTGGTGAGCTTGAGATGGGAAGCCAGGTACCCGGCGTCGTGCAATTCACCGTGCAGGGGACGGAAGGCGAGGTCGGCCCGCTCCAGCATGTCCAGGTCCAGCAGGGAATCCCCGGCCGCCAGGATGTTGCCGGCATCGGTGCGCCGGGCCACCTCGGCGAGGGCGTCGGCCTTGTTGATGGGCAGCGGCACGCAATACAGTTTGCGGCCCTGCACCGAAACGCCCCACCCGGATTCGGCACACAGCTCCATTAGTTCGACCAGGAAGGTCTCCGGCATGGCGGCGCGGTCGATGATGGCATAGACAAAGAGGTCCTCGGCGCGGCGCAGGCGCAGGATCCAATGCGCGAAGTCGGGGTTCGAGAGGTGCTTTTCCAGGTCCTCCAGCGGGGCGCACCTGGAGGCCAACCGGGAGCCGAGGTGCCTTTTCCACGCGGCGTCCGGCGTGCCATGGTGCAAAATCACGCCACCGTTGGATGTTACGGCCCACTCGGGGGCGGGACCTGGCAGCCGGACCCGCTCATACTGCGCCTGGGTGCGTGTGGTGACAGGGATGAACGTGGCCGCAGACTTCACCCCGAGCAGCAGTTCTTGGGCCGCCAGCGTCATGAAGGACAGCGGCGCGCCCTCATACACCTCGGCGACCACCATGGCCGGGGCATCCTTGTCGGCACCCGTCAGCCAGAGCGAGTTCTTGGAGTAAATCAGTGTGCGGTCGAGGTCGCAGGCAACA
>JBBSQT010000372.1:0-2330 GCA_038243775.1 Actinomycetales bacterium
CGACGGCGGGACGCTCCGTGTGGACCTGAACCATGTATCCCTTGAGGTGCTTCCGGCGGGCATGCGGGGAAGTGGCAACGATTCGCGCATCCTGGCCGTGGCGAAACACCTGGCCAACCAGGGGCAGCACGTCACGGTGGTCTCCAAGGATGTGCCCATGAGGGTGAAGGCTTCCGCGTTGGGGCTCACGGCCGAGGAATACCGCAACGAACTGGTGCCGGACTCCGGATGGACAGGGGTCAGCGAGGTTGAGGCCACCGAGGCCGAGATGAGCGCCCTGTACAACCGCGAACCCGTCCCCATTCCCGAAGCTTCGGTGCTGCCGGTGAACACCGGCCTGATCATCACCAGCAACAGGGGATCGGCGCTGGGCCGGGTGGGCGAGGACCAGCAGGTGCGCCTGGTGCGCGGGGACCGGGAGGTGTTCGGCCTGCACGGGCGGTCCGCCGAGCAGCGCCTGGCCCTGGACCTGCTCATGGATCCCGAGGTGGGGATCGTCTCCCTGGGCGGACGGGCCGGAACCGGCAAGAGTGCCCTCGCCCTGTGCGCCGGGCTGGAAGCCGTGCTGGAACGCAACGAGCACCGCAAGGTGGTGGTGTTCAGGCCGCTCTACGCCGTCGGCGGCCAGGAGCTGGGATACCTGCCCGGATCCGAGGATGAGAAGATGGCGCCGTGGGCGCAGGCAGTCTTCGACACTCTCGGCTCCGTGGTCTCACAACCTGTCATTGCGGAGGTCATGGCCCGGGGCCTGCTGGAGGTGCAGCCCTTAACGTACATCCGCGGCCGGTCCCTGCATGATTCCTTCGTGATTGTCGACGAGGCGCAGTCGCTGGAACGCAACGTGCTGCTGACGGTCATGAGCCGCATCGGCCAGCGCTCCAAAATCGTGCTGACCCACGACGTGGCCCAGCGTGACAACCTGCGGGTGGGCAGGCACGACGGCGTGGCCGCGGTCGTGGAGATCCTCAAGGGGCAACCGCTCTTTGGCCACGTCACCCTGACCCGCTCGGAACGCTCACCCATCGCGGCGCTCGTAACGGAGTTGCTGGAACGGGCGGACATTTAGGCTCTTCACCCCGGGCGGCGACCAGCCGTTTAGGTGTGCGGGCCCAGATCCCATGGGATGTGGGCCCGCACATCGGTCAGGCCCATGCTGACTTCTTCAAAGAGGTCATCGAGCATGTACTCGTCCACTCCGTGCAGGATCATCCAATGCCCCGCCCCGACGGTGTCGCCGTCCAGGGACTGCGTGGCCACACAAATGCCGGTTCGCAGGTCTATGCGCACGGCGGTCCGGCCCGGAAACAACAGGGGCGCATCGGCAAACACGGGGGAGTAGCTGGGGTTCGGGGTGAGGATGGCTTCCACCGCGTCCCGCCCATGATGGGACACCACGGCAATGTCCTCGATTTCCGCCACATTGGCAAAAGGCGATTCCAACGGAACAGGCTTCTCGCCCGCCAACTCCACCGGATCCAGGGCTGCGGCCGCCCGCCCCGTTCCATAGGCAGGTTCCCCATACAGTGCCTCGGGACGGCGGACCACGAAACCGTTGGCATCCTTGACCGGGTTGACGAGCGAAGGCGGCAGCAGCCACGGCTTGCGGTTGCCGCTGATGAACAGCGAATCCCGCGACTCATTGATCTTGGTGGTGCTGGCCAGCAGCACCCCCTCGAGCGTCTCAACCCGAAGCGCACCGTGACGGCGCACCCAGCAGTTCATGGCCAGCACCGGGTCGACCGCGCCGTCGGCCACAGCCCCGGGCGAAGGCAGCCACGAGCGGCCCGGTCCGCCGTCGGGCGCGTGGGGAAACTTGCGGTGCAGCTCAAAACGTACGGTCTGCCAACGCCACGGCGATGATCGGCAAATGTGTCGAAAAACGTCCGCAGTGTAAGGGGAAGCACTCATGTCCACAGCTTATCCCCGGCACCGTGGAAAACCCCACGGCCAGGTTCAATGCAGTACCATCCAGCTATGGTCACACGGCTGCTGGACTTGTGGGAAGGCAATGCACTGGCGTTCCTGTGTGCCGTGGCCGCGTGCCTGTACCTGCTGTGGCTGGGCGTGCTGCTGTCCATCATCGACATCCGCACCCACACGCTCCCCAACCGATACGTGCTGCCGGCCTACCCGATCGCCGGTGCGCTGCTGCTGGCCGCGGCGCTCGCAGTCGGGATTCCGCACCATGCGTTGAACGCTTTGGGAGGTGCGGTGGCCATGGCCGGGCTGTACTGGGTGCTGTGGTTTGTCTACCCGGCCGGGATGGGCTTTGGCGACGTCAAACTTGCCGGCGTGCTGGGCATGTTCCTGGGTTTTCTGGGCTGGGAGCA
>JBBSQT010000373.1:0-2328 GCA_038243775.1 Actinomycetales bacterium
CATTGCGGTGGGCCGGCTCTCGGACAACATGATCGTCTCCAAGGCCGCCTGGTTCTACGCGTGGTTCTTCCGGGGCACTCCGCTGCTGGTGCAGCTGCTCTTCTGGTTTTTCCTCTCGGCGCTGGTTCCCCGCATTGCCATGGGCGTGCCGTTTGGCCCGGAGCTGTTCTCACTGAACACCAACGACCTCATCACCCCGTTTATGGCCGCCATGCTGGGCCTGGGACTCAACGAGGCCGCATACATGAGCGAGATTGTCCGCTCCGGCATCTCCTCGGTAACCCCCGGACAGACCGAAGCGGCCAAGTCGATCGGCATGACAAGGCTGCAAACGATGCGCCGGGTGGTGCTGCCGCAGGCCATGCGCATTATCATCCCACCGACCGGCAACGAGGTCATCGGCATGCTCAAGCAGACATCCCTGGTGCTGGTGATCGGCTACTCGGAACTGCTGACCTCGGCCTCGCTGATCTACGCCCGCACCTACCAGACCATCCCGCTGTTGATCGTCGCCGCCATCTGGTACCTGTTCATCACGGCAATCCTCTCGGTGGGCCAGTACTACCTGGAAAAGCGCTACGGGCGCGGCTTCAGCCCGCTGAGCGCGATCCGCAACGACAAGGTGGAGGCGTCTGACGCCCCGGAAAGCAAGGAAGTGCAGCCATGACCGAACCCATGCTCAAGGCAACTTCGGTGGGCAAGTCCTTTGGCCCCGTGGAGGTCCTGCGAGATATCAACCTCAGCGTGGAAAGCGGCGAGGTGGCCTGCCTGATCGGGCCATCCGGCTCCGGCAAGAGCACCTTCCTGCGCTGCATCAACCACCTGGAAAAGATTGACGGCGGCGAAATGTGGGTTGATGGGGAACGCGTCGGCTACCGCCGTGTGGGCAACAAGCTCCACGAGCTCCGGGAGCGGGAAGTGGCCCGCCGCCGCGCCGCGATCGGCATGGTGTTCCAACAATTCAACCTGTTCCCGCACAGGACTGCACTGGAAAACGTGACGGAAGGGCCCATCGTCGTCAAGGGAGTGAACCGCGCCGAGGCAACCAAACAGGGCCGCCGCCTCTTGGAACGGGTGGGGCTGGGCAACAAGGTCCACAACTATCCCAGCCAGCTCAGCGGCGGGCAGCAGCAGCGCGTGGCGATTGCCCGGGCACTGGCCATGAAACCTTCGCTCATGCTCTTTGACGAACCCACCTCGGCGCTGGACCCCGAACTGGTGGGCGAGGTGCTCGATGTCATGAAGGACCTGGCGCTGTCGGGCATGACCATGGTGGTGGTGACGCACGAGATGGGCTTCGCCCGGGAGGTCGCGGACACCGTCCACTTCATGTCCGACGGCGTACTGGTCGAGAGCGGATCACCGTCCCAGGTGCTTTCCCATCCGGAACACGCAAGGACCCAGAGCTTTCTGGCCAAGGTCCTGTGAGCGGGCCGTGGCGGATGAGAGAACCAGGGCGGGAGCTGCTGCCGCCATCGGGGAACTGCAGCAGGCGCTCGGGGACGCCGTGCACTTGGACGCCGCCAGCCGCACCGCACGCGGGCACGACCGCTCGCACCACGACTGGGAGATGCCGGACGCCGTGGTCTCCTGCTCTTCCACCGACAACGTCGCCCGGGCCATGGCCATCTGTCACCGAAACGGTGTCCCCGTTGTGCCGATCGGCGCCGGCACCGGCTTGGAAGGCGGGGCCAACAGCCGTGCCGGGTCCATCTGCCTGGACCTTTCCGCCATGACCGGGATCCTGCACCTTGGCGCCCACGACCTCGATGCCACGGTGCAGGCGGGGCTCCGGAAAAACTCCCTCAACGCCGCGGCGCGCCGGCACGGGCTGTGCTTCACCGCCGGTCCCGGCGTGGATGCAAGCGTGGGAGGCATGGCTTCGACCCGGGCCAGCGGCACCAACGCCGTCGCCTACGGCACCATGCGTGAAAACGTGCTGGGCCTGCGCGTGGTGCTGGCCGACGGCACCGTCATCAGCACCGGCGGACTGGCCCGCAAGTCCTCGGCCGGCTATGATCTCACCGCCTTGTTCGTTGGGGCGGAGGGCACTCTGGGCATCATCACCGAGGTCAGCGTGCGACTGCACGGCATTCCCGAATGCACGGAAATGGCCGTGGTTCCGTTCCCCGCCCTGACGGCGGCGGTGCTGGCGGTTTCCGAGTCCATTGCCGCCGGAATCCCCCTGTCGCGGGTTGAGTTGCTCGACGACGTCATGGTCGGTGCGATGAACAGCTACTCCGGGATCGGTTTCACGGTGGCGCCCACCCTCATGGTGGAATTCGAGGGAGGTCCGGCTGCTGTGCAGGAAAGTATGGCCCGTTTCGC
>JBBSQT010000374.1:0-2323 GCA_038243775.1 Actinomycetales bacterium
ACGGGCTTCGCCATCAGCATTGTGGTGGCCACCCCCATCGGGCTGCTGCTCTCGCAGGTGCGGGTGTTGCGGCGTGCGTTCGGGCCGCTGATCTCCGGTCTGCAGGTGCTGCCGTCCGTGGCCTGGGTTCCGGCCGCCATCATCTGGTTCGGGCTGACGGACGCCACCGTGTACTTCGTCATGTTCATGGGCGCCATCCCCTCCATCATCAACGGCCTCATTGCCGGTGTTGACCAGATCCCGCCGCAGCACCGCCGCGTGGGCCAGATCCTGGGCGCCTCCCGTTGGGAAATGGCGGTGCACGTGGTGCTTCCCGCCGCGCTGCCCGGCTACGTGGGCGGCCTCAAGCAGGGCTGGGCTTTCTCCTGGCGTTCGCTCATGGCGGCGGAAATCATCGCCATGGGCGGATCCCTTGGCTTCGGCCTGGGGTCGCTGCTGGAACAGGGCCGCCAGCTCTCCGACATGGGCATTGTCATGTCAGCGATCCTGATCATCCTGTTCGTGGGCATCCTGGTGGAGCTTGTGGTGTTTGCGCCCGTGGAAAAACGGCTTCTGCGCGGCCGCGGGCTGCTGGCCGGCAGCACGCGCTAATCGTCCCCGGCGGCGGTCCGGCCTGGCTGAACCGCCCCGGTGTGTGAGCTCAGTCCAGGTGGAACAGGTCCGGGCTAGCCAGTGCGCTGCCCCTGCCCTTAGGGTGGAACGTGGACGAAAGGAGCATGACATGAAGAAAATTCTCATGGTTTTGACTAGTGTTTCCACGATCGGCGATACAGGCGAGAAGACCGGCTACAACGTGGGAGAGGCTGCGCATCCCTGGAAGGTCTTCAAGGATTCCGGGCACTTTGTCGATTTCGCCTCCATTCAGGGCGGCCAGCCACCACGCGATGACGTGGACCAGAGCGACCCCATTCAAGTCGCCTTCACCGAGGACGAGACAACCCGCGCCGGCCTGTACAACACGGCCCGCGTTGACGTCATCGATCCGGAACAATACGACGCCGTCTACCTCGTGGGCGGCCACGGTGCCATGTGGGATTTCCCTGAGAGCGAGGGGCTGCAGCGCGTGGTTGCCGACGTGTACAACAACGGCGGCGTGGTTGGTGCGGTCTGCCACGGGCCCGCGGGGCTGATCAACGTGACGCTGGAGAACGGGATTCACCTGGTCAACGGAAAGCAGGTCGCCGCGTTCACGAACGACGAAGAGGTTGCGGCGGGAAAGGACAAGGTCATCCCGTTCTTCCTCGCCGATCGGCTCCAGGAGCTGGGCGCAACCCACGTTTCCGCCGACGTTTTTGAGGAGAAGGTTGTGGTGGAGGACCGGCTTGTCACCGGCCAAAATCCCGCGTCTGCCGCCGGCGTCGCCAAAGAGATGGAGAAGCTTCTGGCCGAAGTCATTCACATTGAAAAGGCTGAAGAGCAACAGCAGGCGGAAGAGCTACGGGCGCACAAGGATGCTGAGAAGGCAGAAGCAGCGGAGGCGGCAGCGAAATCCCATCCGGGGCACTAGCTTTTTCCCAGCCCACCGCTCTTTGTGGACGTTCGCTGCGTCCGGTCTTGCCCATCCTTGCGCAAGACCGGACGTAGCCGGACGGTGGGACTTTAGTGTTGGGAGTGCTCCTGGCGTCAGCGCATTGTTGCGCCCTGTGACGCCGCGTGAACTGGTGTAACGCGCGCCTTGTCTCTCGATATCGGCCGTCTCTAAGGTCGAAGACATGGCAATTGTGGATCTTTACCCAACCTCGCTCCGGCTGCTGGGCCGTCCCGTCCTCGTGGTGGGCGGCGGCACAGTGGCGGCATGCCGTGCCAAGGCCCTGCTCGACGCCGGAGCCCAAGTCACGCTGGTTGCCCCGGTTCTCAGCGCCCCGGCACGTGAACTGGCAAACGCCGGACTGCTGCGCTGGCATGCCCGCAGCTATGAAAGCGCGGACATGGCGGAGCCCTGGTACGCCGTGGCAGCCTCCCATGACGATGATCTGGACGCCCTTGTGGCGGCCGACGCCGAAGCGAACCGGGTTTGGTGCGTCAACCACTCGGATGCGCAGCAATCAGCGGTGTGGACACCGGCCGTGGCCACTGTCGAAGACATCAAGGTCGCCGTCAACGCCGGGGGAGACCCGCGGCGCGCCGTTGCCATCCGCAACGCCATTTCGGCGGCCTTGGAAACGGGTGAGCTGCCGTTGCGGCGTTACCGGACTGCGGGCAGCCGGGGTTCGGTGGCCCTGGTTGGCGGCGGGCCCGGTGCGGAGGATCTCATCACGGTGCGCGGCCGGCGGCTGCTGGCCGAGGCCGACGTCGTCGTAGCCGACAGGCTCGGTCCGCGCGG
>JBBSQT010000375.1:0-2318 GCA_038243775.1 Actinomycetales bacterium
ACCTCCTTCCAGCACAGCCTCACCTTGCAGGGGACCCACCCAAACCTTGTCCTGCTGCGCACCTTCTCGAAGGCATACGGCCTGGCCGGGCTGCGGGCAGGCTACCTGGTGGCCCACCCCGGCCTTGCCCGCCATGTCCGGGCCGCGTCACCGCCCTTTGGCCTGAACGCCGTAGCCGAGTCGGCGGCCGTCGCCGCACTGGCGGACGAGGCAGCCCTGACTGCCGGCATTGCCACGGTCCGCACAGGCCGCGCAGCACTTCGGCCCGAACTTGCCGCCCGCGGCATCCAGGCCCCCGCCAGCGGCGGCAACTTCCTCTGGCTGCCCGTCGGGGCCGAAGCGTCCGCCCTCGAGGCGGCCTGCCTGGCCGAAAGCGTCAGCGTCCGCAGCTTCGCCGGCGAGGGCGTGCGCGTGACCGTCGGCTCCCGCGACGCGGAGGCCGCCGTGCTGCGCGGCGTCGACAGGTGGCGCCGGAGTTCTCCCGGACGCTGAACCGGCAGCCGCTGAACCGGCAGCCGCCGCACGGCGCCAATCCGCGCGGAACGCACGGGCCAGCATGGGCCGTTCAGCCGCTGGGGCGCAGCCGTCGTGAGATTTCCGCGGCGCAGCGCCTCACCTCCGGCAGCCATTGCGCTTCCAGCTCCTCCAGGTGCACCGTGCGCTCCTGCGCAATCCCGTCGGCGGCGTTTCTGGCCGCCGCGGAAGGGCTCAGGGCGGCCCGGTTGGCCACCGTCAGGGTGACGCTGGCCACGGCGTGCCCGCTGCGGTCCAGAACAGGAACGGCCAGGCTGGAGAAGCCGTCCGTCACCTCGTCCTGTTCCCAGGAAAATCCCCGCTCCCGAACGCGCTCCAACAACTCCTTCAGCGCCGGAACCGACTGCACGCCGCTCTCATAACGCCGGGGAAAGGCCTCGGGCCCCGGATACAGGGCCGCGAGCTGCTCCTGCGACATCGTCGCCAGCATGGCGCGGCCGCTCGCGGTGAGGTGCGCCGGCAGCCTGACACCGGGGTTGGTGACCAGCTCCGTTTGCCGCTTGGCCCGCTCCTCAATGATGTAAATGACTTCCCGCCCGTGCATGACGGCAAGGTGCGCCGTGCGCTTGCTGCGCTCAACGAGCTGCGCCATCGGAAACCGGGCCAGCCGCTGCAGGGGGACCTGCCGGGAATAGCCCGTGCCCAGCTCATGTGCGGTGACACCCAGCGCATACTTGCGCTCTTCGGGCAGATGCACCACAAAGCCGTCGTCGATCAGGGCCGTCAGCAGGTGGTAGGTGGTGGAGCGCGGGAGCTGGACATCACGGGCAATGGCGGCGGCACCCACGGGCCCTGCCTGCGACGCCACATAACGCAGCACCGACAACACGTTCTTGGCAGCGGGCACCTGGGGCAAATTCTGCGAACTCATGATGACATCGTACGCCCCTGAGTCTGTGATCACAGACCAAATCCGGCGCCGTCGGCGCTCACCGGGCCCCATCAATGCTGTGATGATAGATATATTCCTTCCCGCAAGCCGGGCCCAGCAATCTTCAAAGGACCGTATCCGCGATGACCACCCCCACCACACCCGAGACCATCCCCGCCGCCCTCAACCGCCCCGGCTCCCTTGAGGGCCTGCGCGTGCTGGATCTTTCCCGGGTCCTGGCCGGACCGTTCTGCGCCATGATCCTGGCCGACCTCGGCGCGGAGGTCATCAAGGTGGAAAGCCCCGACGGCGACGACTCCCGCCACTTCGGCCCCTGGTACAACGGGGAATCGGCCTACTACCGCCTGTTCAACCGCAGCAAGTTCGGCGTCACGATGGACCTGAAGGATGCAGCGGAACGGGAGCGGCTGCTCGCCCTGGTGCGGCGCTCCGACGTCGTGATTGAGAACTTCCGCCCCGGCGTCATGGACAGGCTCGAACTCTCCCCCGCACGGCTCATGCAGGAAAACCCGCGGCTGGTGATTGTCAGCATCTCCGGCTTCGGGCAGGACGGGCCGCTGAAAAATGCACCGGCGTATGACTTGATCGCCCAGGCCATGAGCGGGCTGATGTCCATCACCGGGCTGCGCGGCGGGGACCCCACCCGTATCGGCATCAGCATCGGCGACATCATCCCCGGCCTCTACGGCGCCATTGCCGCGCTGGCGGCCATCAATGAACGCCACACCACGGGACGCGGTCAGCACATCGACCTGGCCATGCTGGACAGCCTGGTCTCGGTGCTGGAATCGGTGGGCATGCGCGCCCTGCACGGCGAGGAGCCCGTGGCGTGCGGCAACGACCACGCCATGTCCACCCCGTTCAGCACGTACCAAACCGGCCGCGGTTCCAT
>JBBSQT010000376.1:0-2316 GCA_038243775.1 Actinomycetales bacterium
ACTGAGCGTGCGCAGCTTCTCCCCGGCGGGCCAACGGTCCTCCACCAGTGCCATAATCCAGCGCATGTACTCAAAGTCCAGGCGCAGCGGGTCGGCAAGGTCCACGTGCGAGCTTTGCACCCCGTTGAGCATGAGCAGCCAGCCGTTGGGGTTGTCGCCGTCGGGAATCAGCTCCGCCGTGCCGGTGTCGGTCCGAAATGCACCGGCCACCGGGCCGCCGACGCTCGTTTCCCGCTCCATCACCGCGTTCTTGGGTGCACGCTTGCGGCCCATCAGCGAAGCACCTCCGGGCGGCCCGGGCGGACCATGCGAATCTCGGGCAGGTTGTGCCACTCTTCCGGCAGCACGTCACGCGCCCCATCGGCGACGAACCCGTTTCTGGAATAAAAGGCTTGGGCGCGGAGGTTGTCCTCCAATACCCACAGGCAGGCGGCCTGGCTGCCGAGCACGCAGTCGAGCAGCATCTGCCCTGCACCAGAGCCGTGGACCCGGGCCAACGTGTAGAGCCAGTGGAGCTCAAGCCCGGTGGGCGCGTTGGCCCCCTGAGACGGCCCGGCTCCGGCAACCCCGACCAGCCCACCGTCATCGAATGCCAGAGTAGGAGTCTTTCCGCTGGTGACAGCCTTGCGAAAATTCTCCGCACGTGCGGTCAGGGTGGCATGGCGCTGGATGAAGAACTCCGGCGGCAGGTGGCGGCCGTAAGTCTCCTCGTGGCAGCGCAGGTGCAGCAGCATCACGGCCTCGGAGTCGTCCGGGGTGGCGGGGCGGAGGGTAAGAGTCACCGTCCCAGCCTAGACCAGTGCGGGGCGCCGACTCCGGGGTGCGGGCGCCGAGGCTCCCGCGCCGCGTCAGTTCACCACGGCGATCGCGAAGCCGTCCCAGCCCTTGGACCCGACGGTCTGGATGGCGGTGGCCTCCAGTTCCGGGCTGGCGCCCATGAATTCCAGCGCATCCCTGATGGACGCAGCGTCGCGATCGGCGCCGGGGTCCAGGATGGTGCCGTCCCAAATCACGTTGTCCATCACGATCACACTGCCCGGCCGGGTCAGCTTCAGCGCCCATTTCAGGTATTCGGTGTTGTTGGGCTTGTCGGCGTCGATGAACACAAGGTCGTAGGGTTCCCCGCCGGCCAGCCCGGGCAGGGTGTCCAGCGCGGGTCCGACCCTGATGTCCACCATGGCGCCAAACCCGGCCGCGTCAATGTTTCTGCGCGCCACGGCCGCATTCTCGGGCCGGAACTCGCAGGTGGTGATGTGCCCGTCGCCGGGAAGCCCGCGCGCCAGCCAAAGGGTGCTGAACCCGGCCAGCGTGCCGATCTCAAGGATGCGCCGCGCACCCTGGATGCGGGCCAGCAGCATCAGCAGCTTGCCCGCCGTGGGCGCCACCTCGATCCGCGGCAAGCCCGCAGCGTCGATGCTCTCGATGACCGCATCCATCCCGGGCCCGCCGCGGACCAGGGTCGCGGCCAGGAACTCCTCGACCGCAACCCAGCCGGGTTCGCGCTGATGCTCAACCATGCCTCCAGCGTAGGCCGCTTAGGCCGCTTAGGCCGGGCGCAACAGGGTTTTTGTCAGCGCACGACGCCGGTCACCCGCCCATGGTGTCCAGTGCACCTTCCAGCCGGGCCACCTTGCCGTCAATTTCACCCGTGTGGCCGGGCCGGATGTCGGCCTTGAGCACCAGTGACACCCGCGATCCGTACTGGCCAACAGCCTCGGTGGCACGCTTCACCACGTCCATGACTTCATCCCATTCACCCTCAATTTCGGTGAACATGGAGCTGGTGCGGTTGGGCAGACCAGATTCGCGCACCACCTTCACAGCTGCGGCAACGGCTGTGTGGACGGAGGCATCGCCGCCGGTTCCCGCCGGGTCGCTGAGAGGGGTTCCGCTGGGGGCCACTGAAAATGCCACAATCATGACTGGTCTCCTCATTGTTTATTGCTTATTTTATTGTTGCTTATTGCTTATTGCTGGTCCGGCCGGACATGCCACGTCAGCGGCCGTCCGGCGCTTCTTCCATTATTGCCGACCGGACGCCGAGGGGGGAGAACTCTCTGCCGCTACGGCACACCGAGCAGGCGCAGCCCGGCCGCCGCCGCAGCACCGGCCAGGACCACCACCAGGAAAGGGGCCTTAAACCAGAGCGCAATGCCCGCCGCCACGAGGGACCCGAGCCTGGCATCGACCACCACGGAGCTCCCGCTCGCGGCCGCGTTCACCACCGTCAATGAGGCCAGCAACCCGATGGTCAGGGTTCCCGCCACCCGCGACATGCGCGGGTTCGCCAGAACCTTTGCCGGCACCAGATAACCC
>JBBSQT010000377.1:0-2308 GCA_038243775.1 Actinomycetales bacterium
GCTGCACTGCCTGCCGGCCTACCGCGGCTACGAAATTTCCGCCTCCGTCATGGACGGCCCGCAGTCGGTTGTCTGGGATGAGGCCGAGAACCGCCTGCACGCCCAGAAGGCCCTCATGGTGTGGCTCGTGGAAAAAACTGCTGTGGAGAATTCGGCTGTGGAGAACTCGGCCGCGGGGAATTCGGCCGTGGAGAATTCGGCCGTGGAGAATTCGGCCGTGGGGAATTCGGCCACCGGAACCGGTGCGTAGCCGTGGCCAAGCTGCCCGTTCCGGCAGGGATGCCCGCCACCAAGACGGCGCGGCAGGCACGGGTGCAGGCGCTGCTCACCAGCCGGGCCGTGCGCTCCCAGGCCGAACTGGCCGCACTGCTGGCCGGTGACGGCCTGGTGGTGGGCCAGGCGACGCTCTCACGCGACCTGGTGGAATTGCGGGCCGTGCGGGTGCGGGGCAAGGACGGCGGGCTGATTTATGCCCTGCCCAAGGAGGGTGGGGACCGCAGCGTCCACACGGCCTCCTCGCAGGAACTCCTGGACACGCGGCTCATCCGCCTCTGCGGGGAACTGCTGGTGACTGCCGAGGCCTCGGCCAACATTGCCGTGCTGCGCACCCCGCCCGGGGCGGCCAACTTCCTGGCCCTGGCCATTGACCATTCCGTCATGCCGTCCATCCTGGGCACCATCGCCGGCGACGACACCGTCATGGTGATCACCCGCAATCCGGCAGGCGGGGCGGAAGTGGCCGAAAGGTTCCTGCACTTCGCGGAGGAATCCGGTGCCGGGGCGTAACGTGGGCTGGTAGGCGGCGGTCCGCCGTCGTACATTTAGGTCTAATGAATATCTTTTAGTAAGAATGCATAATCATGCACTATGCTGTGAACGAACAAGAAACACACTCGTGCGAAGAGTGTTGAAGCAGGGAGAGAAAACGTGACTGAACGCATTGTATTGGCCTACTCCGGTGGTCTCGACACGTCTGTGGCCATCGGCTGGATCGGTGAAGCGACAGGCGCGGAGGTCATCGCCGTGGCCGTCGACGTCGGGCAGGGCGGGGAGTCGCTCGAGGACATCCGCCAGCGCGCCCTGGGCTGCGGCGCCGTCGAAGCCTACGTGGCCGACGCCCGCGACGAATTCGCCAACGACTACGCCATGCCCACGCTGAAGGCCAACGCCTTGTACCAGGGCCACTACCCGCTGGTTTCAGCCATCTCCCGCCCCGTGATCGTCAAGCACCTGGTCAAGGCAGCCCGCGAATTCGGTGCCACCACCGTGGCCCACGGCTGCACCGGCAAGGGCAACGACCAGGTCCGCTTCGAGGTCGGCATCCAGACCCTGGGCCCGGACCTGAAGTGCATTGCACCGGTCCGTGACCTGGCCCTGACCCGCGACAAGGCCATTGTCTACGCAGAGTCCCACAACCTGCCCATCGAGACCACGAAGAAGAACCCGTACTCGATCGACCAGAACGTGTGGGGACGCGCCGTCGAAACCGGCTACCTCGAAGACATCTGGAACGCCCCCACCAAGGACATCTACGACTACACGGCCACCCCGGAATTCCCGCCGGCACCGGATGAGGTGGTCATCTCCTTCCGCCAGGGCGTGCCCGTCGCCATTGACGGGGTGAAGGTTACCCCGCTGCAGGCCATCCAGGAACTGAACCGCCGCGCAGGCGCCCAGGGCGTGGGCCGCATCGACGTCGTCGAGGACCGCCTCGTCGGCATCAAGAGCCGCGAAATCTACGAAGCACCCGGCGCGATGGCCCTCATCACGGCCCACAAGCACCTCGAGGACATCACGATCGAGCGCGAGCAGGCCCGCTTCAAGGCCACTGTCAGCCAGCGCTGGGCAGAGCTGGTCTACGATGGCCAGTGGTTCTCACCGCTCAAGCGCTCACTGGACGCCTTCATCGAAGACACCCAGCAGCACGTCAACGGCGACATCCGCATGACCCTCCACGGCGGTGCCGCCATTGTCAACGGCCGCCGCTCCGAGACCTCGCTCTACGACTTCGACCTGGCCACCTACGACACCGGAGACACCTTCGACCAGTCGCAGGCCAAGGGCTTCATCGAGCTGTGGGGCATGTCCTCCATGGTTGCCAGCCAGCGCGACCAGCGCGTTCAGGGACTCTAGTCCGGTGACCGATCCACAACCGCTGACCAATCCTGTCGAAACGCACGGCACCAACGAGGGTGCACTCTGGGGCGGCCGCTTCCAGGGCGGCCCCGCCGATGCCCTGGCTGCGCTGAGCAAGTCCACGCACTTTGACTGGCGTCTGGCACTGTATGACATCGCCGGCTCCAAGGCA
>JBBSQT010000378.1:0-2302 GCA_038243775.1 Actinomycetales bacterium
GACGATCATGGGAATCAGGGTGGCAAAGAAGATGGCAACCACACCGAGAAGTGCGGCCAGGACCAGGACGATGCCCAGCGGCCGCGGGACCCTGCGTTTCTCCAGCCAACGCACCACCGGGTCAAGGCCCAGGGCGATAAACAGGGCGGTGACGATCCACAGCAGCAGCGACTGGGTGTTGTCGAGGATGTAGTTCAAGGCCAGGGCAATGCCCACCCCAACCGTGCCCATGAAGCCGAAGTAAATGGGATGCAGAAATATTCTGGAGGTGGTTCCTGACTCGCGCGTGGCCGCAGCCTCCCCGGAACTGAGTTCGGGGTAGTCCTCGGGCAGGACGAATCGCACCCGCGGCTGGGCACCCGGCAGCGGTTGGCGGATCTTCTCGCCCAGCCATGCCCGCCAACCCGTCGGGCCGGGGACCGCACCGCGTCGGACAGAGTCCGTGGCAGCAGCGACAGGGGCGGCACCGCCCGCGCCGTCGACATGGTCGTTGACCGACCCGGCCACAGCGGAACCTTCCGCGGTGGCAGCCGCGGGAGCGGCGCCGTCGTGCTTGGCGGACGAGTCCTCAACCCCGGACCCGGGAAGGCGCTGATCCTTGGGGGTTGATTCTGTCCCATCAGATGCGGGGTGTGAACTCACGTCTTTGCTTTCGGATTGGGGCCGGTGCCGGCCGGTCCGGCCAGAACTAAATCGTGACTCGAGAGTACCAGCGCGAGGGATGCAGGAGCATGCGCCACGGTGCGGAGGAACGTGAGAAAAGTCAAATTCGAATGCCCTATTGATAACGGTTCGGTTACCCTTGAAGCTACGATCACTGCCGTGTTCATACAATGTTAGGTAATTTCTTGCGTTTAAAAATTGCAATTGCACTGGCCATTTTGGGCTTGTTGGTCCTGGGGGCCGGGATTGGCCAGCGAACCGTCTGGCTCCCGCCGGCAACGCTCACGGCCAGCGCGCCGGCTGGCGTTGCCCCGGCGCCGCTGACTGTCATCAGCCCGGACCTGCTCAAGACCCGGGACGGCCAGTTCTCCATGAAGGTCAAGAGCGATGGCCCCATCCAGCTCGCCGTTGCCCGCCAAGATGACATCCTTGGCTGGATTGGCGACGCCGCCTACACCGAGTTGGGTGCCGCCAACAAGGAATTCACCGCATTGAGCAGTGAAAGTGTCAAGGGTGTGGAGCAGGTGCCAAACCCGAGCGGGTCGGACATGTGGGTCTCTGAAGAAAAGGGCACCGGGGAGCTCAGCTACACCTGGCAGGCTCCCGGCCATGGCGATTGGGCGCTTCTGGTGTCCTCCGATGGCACCGCTCCGGCCCCCACCGATATTTCCATCACCGCCGACAACGAAGCCGGAACACCCTGGGCCGTGCCGCTGATGGTCATTGGTTCGGCGCTCTTGGCCTTGGCTGCTTTGCTGTTTATTTTGGCACCGCGCAAGACGCAGCAAGCCGCGGTGGTGCCGGGACGCCGTGCCGCGGGCCGGGTTCCTTCGGACCCCGGCACCGGCGCACACGAGGTGGACAGGATCCTGGCCGCACGCCAAAGTGCCAAAGCCGCAGCGCCCGCCGCCGCCACGAGTGCCCAAGCCAACACGCAGTCGAAGAGCCGGCGTGCTGGCGCGACTGCGACGCCTGTTGGCGGCGCCGCTTCCGCCGTTGAAGGAGAGGCCAGCGCGAAGAGCAACGGCGCCGCCGACGCCGGAGCCCGGGATGCTGCTGAGGCTGGTGCCCGGAATGCTGGCAGCAAGCAACCGGACACGGAGCAGGGGGATGCCAAAAAGAGGGATGATTCGAAGAAACACGACGCTGATGACCATGACTCCACACCAGGCACCGGCAGCGGTTCGGCAATGACCGGAGCGCCGGGGGCCAAGCCGGACAGCAAGCCCGGACGGGACAGCAAGGGCAACGGCAAGAACAAGCCACAGGGCAGCACCGCTCCCAAGGACGGCGGGAAGAACCTGAGTGTGAAGGCCCGCTGGGGTGCTGCGTTTGCTGCAGTGCTGCTCGCCGGAAGCGTCAGCCCGGCGCTCGCGGACGATGCAACCACCGGGCCCGCCAGCCCGGCGCCCGCCACCACGGCACCTGCCACGGGGCAGCCCGAGACTGCCGGGTTCCCCAATCTGCTGGACAGCCAGGTGCAGCGAATTGCCGTCTCCGTGGCGTCGGTCGCAGCCTCGGGTGACAATTCCCGGAACGCCAAGGAACTCAAGTCACGGCTGGCCGGCATGGCTCTGGAAACACGTGCCGCCAACTACACGATTCGCGCCAAGGTTGAGAAGGAAGCCCCTGCTGAACC
>JBBSQT010000379.1:0-2302 GCA_038243775.1 Actinomycetales bacterium
CTACAGCGGCGTCCTGGTGGCCATTGCCATGGCCGCCATCTACATCGACGGCAGGTGGCAGCCCTGGCTGCTGGCCGTTGCCGGAACCCTGGCGGCTCTGGGTGTTTCCCTGCTGCTGCGAGGCGTTCCCGGCGTTTACACCTGGCCCTTCGTGCTGGTCACGTGGCTCCTGCTCACAGCCGTCCACTACCTGCCCGGACTCCAGC
Source organism: Actinomycetales bacterium (assembly GCA_038243775.1). Classification (GTDB taxonomy): domain Bacteria; phylum Actinomycetota; class Actinomycetes; order Actinomycetales; family Micrococcaceae; genus Specibacter. The sequence continues at coordinate 207 of JBBSQT010000379.1, forward strand.
GCGCCCGGCCGGCGACCGAACCAACAGTAGTGGAAAGTTCCCCCGTGCTATAGTTATTATCAAGTTGATAATAACTATGAAATGGGGACAACATGGCACCGCTCATTGATTGGCTGAACACCACAGCCTTCACGCTCCTGAACAATCCCGTCAGCAACGTTGAGGTTATCGGATTCGTCACCGGCGCACTCTGCGTCTGGGGCGTGGCCCGGCAGAAGATCTGGAACTGGCCCGTGGGAATCCTGAACAACGCGGCCTTCATGGTGCTGTTCCTGGGCGCCGGCCTCTACGGCGAAACGCTGCTGCAGCTCGTCTTCGCGATCATTGCCATCTACGGCTGGATCAAGTGGAGCCGCGGCGCCAGCGGAACCGCCGGCAGCAACGACCTCCCCATCCGCAACGCCACGCGAGTCGAGGCTGGAACCGGAGCGGCCGCCGTCGTGCTTGGCACAGCGCTCATTGCCTGGCTGCTGCACGCGGGCACCAACTCGGTGGTGCCCATCCCCGACGCCTTTGTCCTTGCCGCCTCCCTCGTGGCCACCTACGCCCAAGCGAAGAAAATTTTCCAACACTGGTATGTGTGGATCATCATCGACCTGGTCTCGATCCCGCTCTACATCAGCCGCGGACTTGCCCTGACAGCGATCCTCTACATCGGCTTCCTGGCCCTGTGCCTCTACGGCCTGGTGGGCTGGAACCGCATCCGCACCACCGAAAAGCCCGTCCCCGAAATGGCAGGAGTCTAGCCATGCATGAAAACGCACTCGTCATCGGAAAGTTCTACCCTCCCCACGCCGGCCACCGGCACCTGATCGCCACGGCCGCAGCAGGGGCCCGGCACGCTTGGGTGCTGGTGCAGGGGAGCCGCTTCGAATCGCTCACCGTCGCCCAGCGGGCCCACTGGCTTGCGGAGGAGTTCGACGGCGCGAATGTCACCGTGGTGCCTGTCCGGAACGACTGCCCCGTGGACTATGCCAGCGATGAAATTTGGACGGCGCAGGTGGAAAACATGCGCTGGGCTCTCAAGGCCCGCGGGGTCACGGGCATTGACGCGGTGTTCAGCGCGGAAGGGTACGGGGACCGGCTGGCAGAGGCGTTCCACGCCGTCCACATCGCCGTGGATCCCACCCGCCACACCCACCCCGTCAGCGGAACCCTGTGCCGGGACGGCCTTGCAGGGCAGTGGCAGCAGCTGGTGCCGGCCGCCCGCCGCGGACTCGCTGTGCGGGTCATCGTGGTGGGTGCGGAATCCACAGGAACCACTACGGTGAGCGAAGCGCTCACAACTCATTACCGTGGGCAGATCCCGGCGATCGCCGATGTCCCCGAGTACGGGCGCCACTATACGTACAAGAAGCTTGCCGCACGGCAGGCCGAAAGACCGGACGCCACGGTGGAGGGCCTGATCTGGACCGACACGGACTTCGGCATCATCGCGGACCGCCAAACCGAAATGGAGCAGGCTGCTGCGGAGGCTGCGCCGCTGGTCATCGCGGACACCGACGCCCTGGCCACCACCCTCTGGGAACGCTACTATCTGGGTGACGGCAGCTACGGATCGTTCGGGGCGCTCGGGCGCCTGCCGCGCCGGGACGTGTACCTGCTGACCGACCACAACGGGGTCGAGTTCGAGGACGACGGCTGGCGCGAGGGCGAGCACCGGCGCCCCGCAATGACGGAGTGGTTCAAGGAGGCGCTCACGGCGGAAGGGCACTCATGGATCCTGCTTACGGGCAGCCATGAACGCCGCATGGCAACGGCCACGGCCGTCATCGATGCCATGCTGGAGCAGCAAAGCACCTTCACCACCCAGGCCTGGTCGGAACGCACAGCGCTGTCGGAAGGCACAGTGCTGTCGGAGGGCACAGTGCTGGAGGCGGCCGCATGAACCGTTCAGAGCACGACGCCGGGGAGTCGGCTGCCGAAGCAACAGCGGCCACAGCTTTATCCGAGGCGGGCTTTCTGGCTGGCTACGACCCCTCAGCCTTCCCGACTGTTGCCCTGACGGTGGACTTGGTGGTGTTCGCCGTGATTAATAAGGTCCTGCAGGTGGCGCTTGTTGAACGCGGGGCGCAGCCGTTTCGTGGCAGGAAGGC